>JAJZFR010000197.1 GCA_021805265.1 Acidobacteriota bacterium
AAGCTCTATCGCGCCGCGCTCGACAAGCTCGAGGCCAACCGCACCACCCTGATCGTCGAAAGCGGCAAGGCGCTGACCCAGGCGCTGGTTCTGGGAGTGCGCAATCTGGATCGCGTCGAACTGATGCTCAACAACGAGGTTCACCCCTACGATCTGCTCCGCTACGAGCGGGCGATCTTCTCGAAGTCGGCCATCGAGCAGTTGAGCGAGTCGCTCAGGAAGACAGTTTCGCGCCGTCGTCTGGCGCAAGCGGAGGTGGCATAATGCCAACCATCTATGAGGTCATTCGCCGCCCTCTGATTACCGAGAAGGGCTTGCAGGTCAAGGAGACCGAAGGCACGCTGGTCTTTGATGTGGCTCCCGAGGCTTCGAAGACCGAAGTCAAGCAGGCCGTCGAGGCGCTGTTCAAGGTCAAGGTGGCCAACGTGCGCACGGCCAATGTGCTCGGCAAGGAACGCCGCAGGGGCAAGTTTTCCGGCTTCAAGCCGGACTGGAAGAAGGCTTATGTTCGCCTTCAGGCGGGCCAGAAGATGCCCGAGTATGTCAGCAATTACTAGCGATACAGCTTGCTGACGGTGGAAATATCGGGGAGTATCCCCGGAGAAATGTAAGGGCGGCGAGGCAGGCGCAGGAAGCCGGCCTCACCGACCCCAGGAAAACAAAACGATGGCAATCAAGACATACAGACCGATTACGCCGACGCTTCGCTTTCAGACCTCGCAGGTCAACGACGACATTACGGCGACTACGCCGCTCAAGTCGCTGGTGGTGCCGCGTCAGCGCACCGGCGGACGCCGCAACTCCGGCGACCTGACCATCCGCCACCACGGCGGCGGACACAAGCGCCAGCTCCGCCTGATCGACTTCAAGCGCGAGAAGTTCGGCATCCCCGGCAAGGTGGCCACGATCGAGTACGATCCCAACCGCTCCTCGCGCATCGCCCTGATTCACTATCTTGACGGCGAGAAGCGCTACATCCTCCAGCCGGTTGGCCTCAAGGTCGGCCAGTCGATCATGAGCGGCGCCGAGGCCGACATTCTGGTGGGCAACGCGCTGCCGCTCAAGAACATCCCGGCAGGCACCACGGTCCACAACATCGAGCTGCGCCCCGGCAAGGGCGCTCAGATGGCCCGTTCCGCCGGCGCGCAGGCTCAGCTTGTCGCCAAGGAAGGCGAGTACGCGCTGCTCAAGCTGCCCTCCGGCGAAACCCGCAAGGTGCTGGTGGACTGCATGGCCACCATCGGCCAGGTGGGGAACACGGATCACGAAAATGTAGCCATCGGCAAGGCCGGACGCAATCGCTGGAAGGGCATTCGCCCCACCAACCGCGGCGTCTCGATGAACCCGGTGGATCACCCGCACGGCGGCGGCGAGGGCAAGACCTCGGGCGGTCGTCATCCGGTCACTCCATGGGGACAGCCGACGCGTGGCTACAAGACGCGCAACAACAAGCGGACCGACAGCTTCATCGTCAGCCGCCGCAGCAAGTAATCCTCGCGGCTGGCTGCTCGATCAGCGCCAGCCGGGCGGGCAAGTTTTTCGGGGCAGTTTTCCGAGGCGGTCTCTCGGAGCAGTTTTGAGAGTCCGTTTCCCGGGGCAGTTTTTTGAAGGCAGTTTTCGAGTCCATTCGACTCAACGGAAGGGTAGCAATTTATGGCACGTTCGACCAAAAAGGGCCCGTTTGTGGATGCGCATCTGATGGCCAAGGTGGATGTACTCAATGCGGCCAGTGACAAGAAGGTGGTCAAGACCTGGTCGCGTCGTTCGACCATCTTCCCCGAGTTTGTCGGCCACACCATCGCGGTGCACAACGGCAGGAAGTTTGTTCCCGTCTACGTCACCGAAAACATGGTGGGCCACAAGCTGGGCGAGTTTTCCCCTACCCGCACCTTCAAGGGACACACCCAGAAGGCTGCCGAGTCGGGCGCCAAGCCGCGTTAATCGCCGTCCGTCGCTTCAAATCGAGCGAAGGGCGCGGAGAAAATGAATTTCGGAGAGCGAGCTTTCCGAGGGATTGAGAAAGGCAGAGCAATGGCAGTGGAGACAAAACAAAGCCAGCCGGAGTATCGCGCGGAAGCGCGGTTTCAGCGTGTCTCGCCCCAGAAGGCGCGACTGGTGCTGAATCTGGTCAAGGGATTGAGTGTTGCGGATGCGCTGAACACTCTGGCGTTCACCAAAAAGCGGATCGCCCCGGTCGTTCACAAGGTGCTGACCTCGGCGCTCGACAACGCCAAGTATCTCTCCGACGAGCGCGGCCTCGATCTGGACGTGGATAACCTCTTCGTCAAGACGGCGCTGGCCAACGAAGGCCCGCGCATGAAGCGGATCCGGCCTGCTCCCATGGGGCGCGCCTTCCGCTATCAGCGGCGGTTGACCCACATCATTGTTACCGTTGCCGAGCGGCCCGTGGACGAGCCAAAGGCGGCAGGCAAAAGCAAAGCGGCAAAAAAGGTCAAGACGGCCGCGTAGGCCAGAAGAGGATTTGAGGCAGACTATGGGACAGAAAGTCCACCCTTACGGATTTCGGCTTGGCGTGAACAAGCCCTGGCGCTCGCGTTGGTTCAGTGAGCGTGATTACGCGAAGCTGCTGGTCGAGGATGTCAAGCTCAAGGCCGAGCTGAAGGACAAGCTCAAGGCGGCGGGCGTCAGTTCCGTCGAGATCGAGCGCCCCGGCAACAAGCTGCGCTTCATCATCCGCACGGCTCGTCCCGGCATCGTCATCGGGCGCAAAGGCTCCGAGATCGAAAAGCTCAAGGCCGATCTGGCCAAGCGCACGAATCGCGATGTCTTCATCGACATTCTCGAGGTCAACAAGCCGGAGCTTGACGCCCAGCTGGTCTCGGAAAACATCGCGCTGCAGCTCGAAAAGCGCGTCGGCTTCCGCCGCGCCATGCGCAAGAGCGTGGATTCGGCGCTGCGTTTCGGCTGCAAGGGGATCAAGGTTCGCGTCTCGGGTCGCCTGAACGGTAACGAGATTGCCCGCTCCGAGTGGTACCTCCAGGGGCGTCTGCCGCTGCACACGCTGCGCGCCGACATTGACTACGGTTTCTCCGAGGCCAGCACCACCTACGGAATCATCGGCGTCAAGACCTGGATTTATCGCGGGGATATTTACGAGCAGAAGCGTCGTCAGCCGGTGGTTGCCGGTGCGGGTGCCTTCCAGCTTTAGTCCGTCCGTCTCCCGGCCTTTCGCGGGGTCGAGCAAGTCGGGCAGGAATCATTCAGTCGCTGGCGGCCAGAGGCCAATAGCTGGGTCAAAGAGGGTTTTGCTATGTTGATGCCAAAGAAGGTGAAATTTCGCAAGCAGCAGAAGGGCAAGATGCGCGGCAAGGCGTGGCGCGGCTCTTCGCTGGCTTTTGGCGACTTCGGGCTGAAGGTGATGGAGTGCGGTTACATCACCGACCGTCAGATCGAGGCCAGCCGTATCGCCATGACCCGCTTCATCAAGCGTGGCGGCAAGGTCTGGCTCCGCCTGTTTCCCGACAAGCCGGTGACCAAGAAACCCGCCGAGGTTCGAATGGGATCCGGCAAGGGCGCGCTCGATCATTGGGCGGCGGTTGTCCGACCGGGGAAGATTCTCTTCGAGATGGAGGGAGTGACTCCCGAGATCGCCATGGAGGCGATGCGCCTGGCCGCCAACAAGCTGCCGCTCAAGACGCGTTTTGTCCAGCGCCCGGCGGTCATTAAAGCGGTCGAGGAAGAGATCGCCGACTAAGCACAAGCAGTCGCTCCATCGAGAGCGGCAAAGAAGAACACGAGCCGGGTCTGAGACTCGACGACTCGACCGGAGAGAAGACGATGGAATTAGCAAAGATTCGAAGCTGGAGCGACGAGGAACTGAAGACTCAGGAGACGCAGTCTTCCGAGCAGTTGTTCCGTATCCGTTTCCAGGCCAAGCTGGGGCAGAACGAAGGCATCAAGAAGCTGCGCGAGCTGCGCAAGGACATTGCCCGCATCCAGACCATTGCGCGTGAGCGCTCGCTTGGCATCCGCGCGGAGGTCGCCACTGCTGCCGCGTCCGGCAAAATCAAATCCGCAAGCACCAAGTCCGGCACCACGAAGTCAGCGAAAGGGTCGAGGTAACCCATGACGACCACGACAGAAACAGAGAAGACGGCGGAGACACCCTCCCGGCGCAATGAGAAGGTCGGCCAGGTAGTCTCCACCAAGATGCAGAAGACCATTGTGGTCGAAGTCGAGATGCGCAAGGCCCACCCGAAGTACAAGCGCATCGTGAAAAGCTCCAGGAAGTTCTACGCCCACGACGAGTTGAACTCGGCGCGCGTAGGCGATGTGGTGCGGATTCGTGAGACCCGTCCCTTGAGCAAACTCAAGCGCTGGTCGCTCGAAGAGATTGTGCGGCGCTCGACCCTGAGCCAGATGGAAGACGCCAAGGCAAGCTAGCGGAACTCGCCGGTTTTGCCGGGCGAAGGAGACAGTCAAATGGCAGTACAGATGAGAACAATGCTTGCCGTAGCCGATAACTCCGGCGCGCGCAAGTTACAGGTGATCCTCCCGCTCGGCGGCTCTGCGGGGCGCAAGGCCGGTCTGGGAGATGTGGTCACCGCCGCGGTGAAAGAGTCTTCTCCCGACGGAACGGTGAAGAAGGGCAAAGTGGTCAAGGCGGTCATTGTCCGCACGCGCAAGGAGTATCGGCGCAAGGACGGCACCTACATCCGCTTTGACGAAAACGCTGCCGTGCTCATTAACGAAGCGGGCGAGCCAGTCGGCACGCGCGTCTTCGGACCGGTGGCCCGTGAGTTGCGCGAAAAGAAGTTTCTCAAGATCGTTTCGCTGGCGCCGGAAGTCATTTAACCTTCGGCAGCGGTCGGCAGAGTCAGTTGTCAGACTCATGCCGCCAAAGTGAGAAAAAATGCCGACAGCCCAGGCTGTCGGCGGCAAGAGAGTGGATCAGATGGCAGGATTGAATATTCATCGCAATGACACCGTCGAGGTGATCGCCGGAGCCGACGCCGGCAAGCGCGGTCGTGTACTGCGTGTCTATCCCGACAAGGATCGGGTGCTGGTCGAGCATGTGCGCGTGGTCAAGAAGACAGTCAGCGCAAAGTCCGGCAAGAACACCCAGGGCGGCATCGCCGAGCAGGAGTCGCCGCTCCACGTCTCGAACGTCGCCGTCGTCTGCCCGAGCTGCGGCCCGGTGCGCGTCGGTTACAAGGTCGAGG
>JAJZFR010000182.1 GCA_021805265.1 Acidobacteriota bacterium
TTACAACAGCTCGCCATGAGAGACGTTTTCCGTGGGCAAGCTCAAAGAGCAAGTGCAAAAGGGTCGGTGAGCGCGTGATCGGCGCAGACAGACCCTTATGGAGACAGTATGACAGAAACGGAATCATCTCCTGCCATTTTCTGCGAATTTATATTGCTATTCGAATCAGTAAGATAGTGGTGTTTTGCACAGGCTCAGGACTTGACAGGCTGGGGGCTGGAGCGAAGTGAGGCGAGGGCGGGGTAGAGTTTGCGCCAGTGAGCGTAGCTTGCGCGATAGGCGGCGAGGGAAGCCGGGTCGGGCAGGATGCGTTCGGCGACGGTGATGCCGCTGTGACAGGCATCGTCGAGAGAGGACCAGTGGCCTGCGCCGACGCCGGCCATGAGAGCCGATCCGAAGGCTCCGCCTTCTTCGGCGGTGAGAATTTCAACGGGCTGACCGTAGACGGCGGCCTGGATTCTGCGCCAGAGCGGACCGCGCGCGCCGCCGCCGCCGAGTCGAATGGCCGAGACAGGAATGCCGAGTTCGGCAAAGAGGGTGAAGGTGTCGTTGAGTGAGTAGGCGACGCCTTCGAGGACGGCGCGTGTGAAGTGTGCGGCGGTGTGGCTGCTGTGAATTCCGGCGAAGGAGGCGCGGACTTCCGGGTCGAGGTGCGGGGTGCGTTCGCCGAGCAGGTAAGGCGCCCAGAGCAGGCCGTCACTCCCGGGAGCGATGGCCTGGGCGGCGGCGGTGAGCGCGTCGTAGTCCTGGCTGGGGAAAAAGGTTTCGCGGAGCCAGCGGAAGCTGAGGCCGGCGGATTGGGTGACGCCCATGACGTGCCAGCGTCCGGGGACGGCGTGGCAGAAGGTGTGGAGGCGGCCTTTGGGGTCTTGGACGGGGCTTGCCGTTGCGGCGAAGACGACGCCGGAGGTTCCGATGGTGGCGGAGACGGAGCCGGGCGCGAGGATGCCCATGCCGACGGCTCCCGCGCCCTGGTCGCCTGCTCCGGCGACGATGGGAGTGCCGGCGGCGAGGCCGGTTTCGGCGGCTGCGGAGGCGGAGATGGCGGCGCAGACGTCGGTGGATTCAAAAAGCTCAGGCAGCCAGGACTCCGGAATGCCGGAGGCTGCGGCGACCTCCGAGGACCAGCGGCGATGTGTGACGTCGAGCAGGAGCGTTCCGCTGGCCTCCTGCACGTCGATGGCGTACGCGCCGGAGAGACGGAAGCGGACGTAATCCTTGGGGCAGAGGATATGCGCGGTGCGGGCGAAGATCTCCGGCTCGTGTTCTTTGACCCAGAGGAGTTTGGTGAGGGTGAAGTTGGGCAAAGCGGGGTTGCAGGTCAGCTCGATGAGGCGATCGTAGCCGATGTGCGTGTGGAGCCAGTCGCACTGGGGCTGTGTGCGGGTGTCGCACCAGATGAGGGATGGGCGGAGGACGCGTCCGGCGTGGTCGAGCAGGACGGCGCCGTGCATCTGGCCGGTGAGTCCGATGGCGGCGATGGGCTGGCGCGGCTGGGGCGCGGCGGTCAGAGCACCACGGATGGCCTGGACGGCAGCGCGCCACCAGTCTTCCGGGTCCTGCTCGGCCCAGCCTGGATGCGGCGTGCGAAAGGGCGCGTGCTCGGCGGAGGCGGAGCTGACGATGGAGCCTTGCTCGTTGACGAGGACGGCGCGTGTGCCGCCGGTGCCGATATCCATGCCGAGAAACCACATACGCTCACCTCACGAGATCAGGGTATAAATCGGTTTTCTGAGAGGAAATTCCGATGCAGTGTGAGGATAGCAGCCAGAGGCGCGGGCAGGAAAGTGGAGATGGGGACGAGGAGCGCGAGGAAAAAATGCGGACAGTGCCTGGGAGCACTGTCCGCGGGGTGAACCGGGGGAATGAAGAGTGAATCAGTCGGTGGGCGCGCTGTTGGGGTGGACGAGGTAGACCTGCTGGGGCGCGGTGGACTTGGCATTGTCCTTGTCGAGTTTGAAGTGGACGGAGGCGATGGAGTCTTTGCCGCTGTAAGGCGAGGTGAAGGTCATCTCATACTGATTGCGCAGGCGGCGGTTGAGGTCGGCGAGAAATGGCTGGAAGGAGACGGGATTTCCGAAGCCTTCCCAGTAGGAGATGCCGCCGGTGGCGCTGCTGACTTCGACGAGGAGATTTTGTCCGCCGTTGCCGACGTAGGAGCTGCTGCCGGGGTCGCCGCGGCCATGCCAGTAGAGGGTGTAAACGACGAGATGGGCTTTGGCGGCGTCCTGAATGGCGGTCTGGACGTAGGGGTCCTCGGGATCGAAGCGGCGTTCGTAGTCGTCGATGCCATCGGTGATCATGAGGACTTCGCGCTGGGCGGTGGTGTCGGCGGAGGGCCAGCGTTTGGCCAGGTCAGAGAGGCAGAAATAGGGACTACCGTTGGAGTAGGAGGGTCCGGCGGTGAGGCGCAGACTTTTGAGGACAGCGTCGCGGTTGTGCGTGAGCGGGGTGGCCAACTGGACGCCGCCGTACTCCATGTAGCCGATGGAGACGCGGGTATTGGCGGGCAGAGCCTGAATGAAGTTGCGAATGTCAGAGAACTGAATGCTGAGGCTGACGCGGGCGGTGTCATCGATGAGGATGACGAACTCGATGTGAGATTTGGGGCCTTGCGAGGGAACGAGGCTGGTGATGGTGGCGGGTTTGCCATCGACGGCGAGCTTGATGTCAGCGGGCGTGATGGGTGGAGCGGGGTCTTTGTCGCGTTTGGCCAGTACGGTGATGACGGCGCGGCCCTGTGTGGGATTGGTGTCCTGAGCGTGTGCGGCAAGTCCGCCGGCAAAGATGGCCGCCGCGAACGAAAGAGTGAAGAGAAATCGGGCTTTCATGGGTCTTGCTTCCTTTCTGCGGTGCATAACCGGACGCCTGGTTTCGGCGCGGAATTCAATTATGCGCGTACTCTCCATCAGCGTCTATCGAATAGGACGCTGGTGGCAAAGGATTGAACCCGGAATTTTGAAAATAGTCTTCATGGACTGAAAACCTCAGTGCTGGACGGCAGGAAATGCAGTGGAGGAGCTTGGGATGTGATGAAAGACACAAGCGGAGAAGCGGCGCAATGTAAGAGGATGGAAGCAGTGGCGACGGTGCTTGCGTCGCGAGGCTGGGCAATCGATGGAGGGATGAGATGAGTGATCTGGCAACGTTGGTGGAGTCTGTGACGATCGATCCGTTGGTGGGACATCCGCAGGACTATCATGTTTTTCACCGTTTTCTGGAGCGCTGCCGCGAGCTGCCGGCGCTGACGACGGCGGTGTGCTGGCCGATGTCGGAGGTGGCGCTGGGCGGCGCGCTGGAAGCAGCCGCGGCAGGACTGATTGAACCGGTGCTGGTGGGCGACGGGGCGGCGATCCGGAAGCTGGCGCAGCGCATGGGCGCGAGCGTGGAGGGGTATCCGGTGGTGGAGGCGGCGACCGAGGGCGAAGCAGCGCAGGCGAGCGTGGACCTGTGTCGGAGCGGGAAGGCGCAGGCGATGATGAAGGGCAGCCTGCATACCGATGAGTTGATGCGCGTGGCGATGGCTCGGGATACGGGGTTGCGCAGCGGCAAGCGCATCAGCCACGTGTTTGTGATGGATACGCCGGCGTATGACCGGACGCTGCTGATTACGGATGCGGCGATCAATATCGAGCCGGACCTGGAAGACAAGGTGCATATTGTGCAGAACGCGATCAACCTAGCGCATGCGCTGGGGATTCCGGAGCCGAAGGTGGCGCTGCTGTCGGCGGTGGAGACGGTGAATCCGAAGATTGGCTCGACGCTGGATGCGGCGGCGCTGTGCAAGATGGCGGATCGGAAGCAGATTACGGGCGGGATTCTGGATGGGCCGCTGGCGTTTGATACGGCGGTGAGCGAAAAGGCGGCGGCGATCAAGGGGCTGGTTTCGCCGGTGACAGGGAAGGCGGACATTCTGGTGGTTCCGGACCTGGAGTCGGGGAATATGCTGGCCAAGCAACTGGAGTATCTGGGCGGGGCGCAGCTGGCGGGGATCGTGTTGGGAGCGCGCGTGCCGGTGATTCTGACGAGCCGCGCGGACTCCGCGGCGACGCGGCTGACCTCGTGCGCGGTGGCGGCGCTGCTGCATCAGGCGGAGCAGGCGGCGCAGAGCTGAATGCGCCGGTGAGCAGACGCGCGACGGATGGAAGAGGGACGAAAATGCCCGCTGCAAGCCCCAAAAACAGGCAGGCAGCGGGCATTTGAGTGAGCTAAGGCATTTTCCGGAATACTGTGAACTTTCCGAAGTTCATGAGGGTGGATTTTTCTTGAGGAAAAATCCAATCCGCAGAATGGTTTTGGTCTACACCTTTCCGGAAAATGCTTTAATTAGTGGCTGTGAGAGTGGCCGAAAGCGGCGTGGACACGGACGAGTCTCCGACGTGGAGGATGAATTTGCCGGTGTCCATCTTCCAGTTGTGCGTGGCGACATCCCAGTAGGAGAACGAACGCGGATCGAGCATGAGCGTGACGTGCTGGGTGGCTCCGGGTGCAAGGCGGACCTTGGCAAAGCCTTTCAGTTCGCGCTCGGGACGGGCAATGGGCGCATCCGGCTCCGAGACGTAAAGCTGAGCGACGTCGGCACCGGCAAGGTGGCCGGTGTTGGTGACGTCAAAGGTGACGGCGACGTTCTGGCCGACTTTGACGGAGGGCTGGACCTGGAGGTTGGCGAAGGCGAAGGTGGTGTAGCTGAGGCCAAAGCCGAAGGGATAAAGAGGCTGTTTGCCGGTGGTGGTCCAGTAGCGATAGCCGACCATGAGCTTCTCGTTGTAGTGGACGTGCTGGAGGCCGTCGGCTTCCTGTTTGGAGTAGTAGTTGGCGTAGGTGGGGTCGTCCTGGAAGCTGCGGTCAAAGGTGACGGGCAGCTTGCCCTCCGGATTGAGCTTGCCGAGCAGAGCCTCGGCGATGGCGGTTCCACCCTCCTGGCCGGGATAATAGGTTTGCACGAATGCGGGCACCTTGTCGAGCCAGGCGGTGGTGTCCACGGCTCCGCCAGCGGTGAGCACGACGGCGGTCTTCGGGTTGGCGGCGACGACGGCGGCGATGAGCGCGTCCTGTCCCCAGGGCAGGGTGAAGGTGCGGTCGTAGCCTTCGCTTTCGGTGTCGGGATCGAATCCGACGGAGAGGACGACGGCATCGGCTTTGGAGGCGATGCGCAGGGCGTCGGCAGGGATCAGGTCAGAGAT
>JAJZFR010000308.1 GCA_021805265.1 Acidobacteriota bacterium
AAGAAAACGCAGCCTTTCTCCAGAAGCTCACCACCGAAAGCCAGAACGAGGCTTCCCAGGGGCTTGACACCAAGTCGGCTCTGGAGATCGCGCGCATCATCAACGCCGAAGACGCCAAGGTCGCCCTAGCCGTCAAGAAGGCTCTTCCCGAGATCGCTCAGGTCATCGATCAGGTTGCCCGCAGCCTGCGCGACGGCGGGCGCCTCATCTACATCGGAGCTGGCTCCAGCGGTCGCATCGCCGCGCTCGATTCCTCCGAGTGCCCGCCCACTTACTCCACGCCCCCAGGCCAGGTGCAATACATCATGGCAGGCGGACCAAAAGCCCTCGCGTCGGCAGTCGAGGTCAACGAAGATTCCGAAGAACTCGGCCAGCGCGACATCGCCCGCCGTCGCCCTACCCGCAAGGATGTTGTCATCGGACTCTCCGCCTCCGGTCGCACGCCCTACGTCGTCGCCGCCGTGGCCTACGCCCGCGCCCGCGGCGCTAAAACAGCGGCCGTCACCTGCAACCATGGCTCGCCACTCGCCGCCGCCGCCGACGTTGCCATCGTCGCCGAGGTTGGCCCCGAGGTCGTCTCCGGCTCCACCCGCATGAAGGCCGGCTCCGCCCAGAAGATGGTCCTCAACATGATCACCACGGGCACCATGACAAGACTCGGTTACGTCTACGAAAACCTAATGGTCAACGTACACATGCAGAACTCGAAGCTCGTCGAGCGAGGCATCCGCATCCTCATGCAGGCCTGCAACATCGACCGCGAGACCGCCGTCGCAACCATCAAAAGCGCGGGCCGCAGCGTCCCCGTTGCCCTCGTCATGCTCAAGGCCAAGGTAGACAAGCCAGAGGCCGTCCGTCGCCTCGCCAAATCCGACGGAAACGTCCGCCTCGCCATCGAAGACACCGTCCTCGAACTCTGAATCAGGAATTCTGTTCGAAAATGTGCGATGCCATCCGCGCCGAAGTCCATAAGCGGCCTCGATCATATCAGCAGAAGTAGGGGATAGAATTTGGCTCCGAGGCGGAGATCAGTGCCCGACTGGTTATCAGGACTGCTCACACAACCGTGACGGATGTTGTTGCGACCGAAGCCTGTTTTCGGGAAGATTGAGTGTTTACCAGATAATACACCGAGGGTACTTCAAACTGGGGGGTGGTAGTGTATTTTCCACCGTTCCTAGCTGCTGCTCGCCTGTTGGATGCGGTGTAAGTGATTGAAAAAAGGTTCCAGGTGCATAGGCTGGGACGAGCAGTGCGTGTTGAAAAATTGGCGAAGCGAGAAAGTTTTCCACAGATTGCTTGACAAAAGCGCGCATGCTGCGTGGTGCTGAAAGAACGGTTCGCGGGTTTGGACAGGTTGAACACATCTGGATATGTCTCCGTTGGTAGTATTGTGCCCGATTGGCCGGTAATGGTATGCAATCCGAGAGCGGGTTTTCATGTTTCGATGCTGGCGAAGGGCAACCTGGGGATAGACAAGCGGGTACACACTGGAGTTGCAAGGACAGGGTGGTGGAAGCGGTTGCGATTCTGTAGCGAGGAATTTACGCCAGGAGTGGAAATGGCCCCTGCTTCGGTTTAAGCCAAGCGATCTCTGGGGGGTAACAGGCCCTAGTCCAAGGCTGATTGCCCTCAGGACGGCATATCAACCAGAAGCATCCTGAAGGAATCAGCTTTTGAATCGGCAGCGAAGGATCAGGAACCTGTTCCGGCGAAGACTACGCCGATGGTGCGCAGGATGATCTTGAGATCGAGCCAGACACTCCAGTTTTCAATGTAAGCGACATCGAGCGAGATGTAGCTGTCAAAGGAAGGGTCCTGACGCGCCTGCACCTGCCAGAGGCCGGTGATTCCGGGGGTGACATCGAGGCGGCGTAGATGAGAGAGCTGGTATTGCCTGACTTCGCTGGCGATGGGCGGGCGCGGGCCGACGACGCTCATGGTTCCAGTGAGCACGTTGAAGAACTGGGGCAGTTCGTCGAGCGAATACTTGCGCAGAAAGGCACCGACGCGGGTAACTCTGGGATCGTGGGAAATCTTGAAGAGGATGCCTTCGCGCTCGTTCATGTGCATGATCGCGGAGCGGCGCCGGTCGGCGTCACGGACCATGGTTCGGAATTTGACGCACTTGAAGATGCGCGCCTTCTTTCCGATTCGTTCGGAGAGGTAGAAGACCGGGCCGGGCGAGTCGAGCTTGACGGCGATGGCGATGGCGAAAAGGACGGGCGAAAGCAGAACGAGCGCGAGGAGGGATAGAGCTACATCGACGACCCGCTTGAAGATGAGTTCGACCTCGGGAACGTCCCCCCGGTGCAGGGGGATGGTTGGGAACTGCCCGATGTACTCGATGTCGTTGTTCCAGGCGAAGCCGTCGTAAAGGTCGGGGACGACGCGGAGGTCAATGCCGTTGGCGCGTGCCTGTTCGAGGACGTTCTTGAGCACACCACGCTCACAGGCGGAGGTGAAGAAGATTTCGTCGACGAAGTGCTTTCGGGCGTAGTCGAAGAGACTGTCGAGCGCGCCGAGGATTTCGCCGTCTGCCTGGCTGGCTTCCGAGGCGATGTCGTCGGTGCCGGGCACGTAGACGAAGCCCTTGAAGACGAAGCCAAGCTGTCGGATGGACTGAAGATGGTGGCGCAGCGCGTGGGCCTCGGCACCGGTGCCAACGATGATGACATTGCGGGTGTTCATGCCGCTTTCGAATCGCCGATAGAGCATGGCGCGGAACAACGCGCGTCGCAGGCCGAGCGTTACTGTAACCAGGCAGACAGTCATGATTACGACGGTGCGCGGAACTGCTTCGCCGCGGATCAGGTACAGAGCCCCCATGAGGAGCAAAGTGGAAGTGAGGCTGGCCTGGAAGCTCAATCTCTGTTCGTGGAGATGGCTGGTCATACGGATAGGCGCATAGAGATGGAGGCTGCGGCTGATGAGGATGAGGGACGCGATAAAGCCGATGAGCAAAGCGGAGAGAATGCCGACCGACTCGCCGTGGATGAGCGTGCCGTGCCAGAAGCCTTTGGCTCCATTGACCGGATTGGAGTGGAATTCAGTGGCGACGGCTACGACGACAGCGCCAATCACGGTGAGCGCGTCGAGGAGCATCCAGAGCGTGGTGCTGCCTCGCGCTGTTCGGTGGCGGCCAGCGACGGCGCGTTCGCTTATCCCTGTAGAGGAAGACGGCGCCGTCGAGGCATTTTGCCAGAACTCAGATGTGGCCATATCCGTTCGAGACCTCAGGAAAGATTCAACAGCGCCTTGCACGTACATCCGTACAATTTGTGCAGGCAATCAAAAGGAAGCAATGAGTTCAGGGATATAACTTTTCGCTTGAGCCGGGGTGAATATCAAAGGGTTCGGATTGACAAGTATTCCGTCTTGTTTTCTTGCTCCCGCTCAAGCCATCCACATAGGTAAAAAGAAATTCTCGACAGAAACCGTTTCGAGACGCTGATTCCGCCGGAACAGGCACGTAGGAGGATATTGAAACACCCACGAAGAATTCGCTCAACGAACTTTATGAAACGTCCGACAGAGGGAGTATCAAGAGTGTCGGCGGCTAAAAATTCTAATTCCTAATGTAATCAGTGTACAAGACAAGGACGGCAGAGAGAATAGATTTACGATGAAATTATGCCGCCGGACGTGCTGCCTGAAGTAACATCGGGCGGCGCGAAGGTTTCATGAATTCAGGTTACCCGATCATTTTGAGACAGCCGCCGATGGTTGTTTGTTCATGTTCGGCAGAATGAAGGCGTCCATGTGGAGGAACTGGGTTACATGTGGATCGTCGCAGGCATAAAATTGATCGATTGTGCCGAAGAAGCGAACTGTGCCGCCCTCGAGGAAAAGAACCAGATCGGCGAGTCGATGGGCGAATCGCATGTCGTGGGTGACGACGATGCTGGTGAGTCCGAGTTGGCGCTTGAGGCGCTGGATGAGGTCACCGATGAGGCGAGCCATGATGGGATCGACCATGGTGGTTGGTTCGTCGTAGAGGATGGCCGTGGGCTGTGAAGCGAGCGCGCGGGCAATGGCGATGCAACGCTTCTGTCCGGTGGAAAGGCTGGATGGAAGCATGTTCACGGTCTCACTTGCCTCGACCAGGTCGAGCATACGGGTGACAAGCTGCTGAATCTGATCTTCGGCGAGGCCGCCCTGCTCGCGCAGGGGGAAGGCGATGTTTTCGCCGACGGTGAGCGAATCGAACAAGGCTCCGTTCTGGAAGACCATGGTGACGTCCTTGCGAATCTGCTGGAGGGCACGCTCGTCCATGGTGGTGATTTCCTGGCCCTGGACCCTGACAGAGCCGCTGTCGGCTTTGAGAAAGCCGAGCAGGATGCGCAGGGAGACGGATTTTCCGACGCCGCTGCGCCCGAGGATGCAGAGGGTCTGGCCGCGACCGACGTGAAAGCTGACCTGATCGAGAACTTTGCGGTCGCCGAAGGCGATGGAGACTTTGTCGAATTCGATGAAGGGCTCGGCGGGCTGGACAGGATACTCCTGTCGGTCGCCTGGCAGGACATCTGACGCGGCTTGCGACTGGGCCAGCGACGGGTCTTCCACTTCATCGAGAAAATCGGAGAGTTCTTCGCTCACAGAACCAGCTTACGTGATTTGGCGGGATGGGTTGGCGCGCAGGAAGAGATTTTCGAGGTGAGATAAGTCGTCCGGGGTGTTTGCGCTTTGCAGCCACAGGGCTGGCGGCGCTGCGACGGTGACGAGCGTATCGGTGTCGATCTGGCCGGTTTGAAGAAGCGACGCGATGGCTGGGGCGTCCAGTTGGCCAGCCGTCAAGGCGGCGAGCTTTTGCCACATTTTCATGCAGCTTGTCGCAACGCCGGATTGTAACTCGCGGGTGAGCGGGGCGAGCACGGAACGATGAAGGATTGCCGGAAACGGGTGAAGAAAGCCGTTGCACCGCATGCAGGTAATGGCGGCGCGGGTGATGGCGGCGCGGTGGAGAAGAAGACGCAGCAATGAAGCGGGAAGCAGCGGCATATCGACGGGGAGAATGACGGACCACTCGGCGTGGGTTGCGGCAAGGGCGGCATGGACGCCCGCGAGCGGGCCTAGATCGAGGAAAGTGTCCGGAATCACCTCGGCGAAGACTTCGAGATTGGCGCG
>JAJZFR010000153.1 GCA_021805265.1 Acidobacteriota bacterium
GGATGGAGATGTACGTCGCATCCTCGGACAAGACCGAAGAAGGGCCGGCCTTTGAAGCGCTGACGCGGCTCTCTCGCTGGTACCATCAGAGCGGAAATCAGGCTGCTGCGGAGCGGGATCGCGCCGCTGCGCTGGCTTTGGCCCATGACTATAAGCCGGCACTCGAACTCTGGAAGTAGAACGCGCGCGGGAATCCGCAGGCAATGCGCCAGGAGAGCATGAAGAAGGCATTTTCAAATCGACGGATGGAAGGTCTGAGCGCGCAAGCGGTCTGTCTCGCCCTGCGCGGTGTGGCCCTGCGCGGTGTGGTCCTGCGCGGAGCGGTGCTCAGCGGAGTTGTGCCGGTCGGATTGGCGCTGCTCGGATTGGCACTGCTTGGCGCGATGCCGCTGCGCGCGCAGATTTCCCTCGCCACAGTTGTCGATCTGGCGCAGCAGAACAGCAGCAGCGTCAAGCTGGCCGAAGCCGACACCCGCAAGGCCAGGGCCATTCTGACCGAGATGAACGATGTCTACATCCCCAACCTCGACATCGGTTCAAGCATCGGTCCGCCGACTATCGGATTTCCCGCCGGGCAACCTTCCATCGCCAACGCCACCATGTCGTCGCTGGTCTTCAGTTTTTCTCAGGGCTTCTACATCAAGGCCGCTCGGGCTGCCTACAAAGCCGCGTCGCTGGCCCTCAAGGACGCGCGCGAACAGACCGCGCTCGATGCTTCCACCACCTACATCGAGCTGGATACGGTCGAGCGCGAGCGGGACGAAGCCAGTCAGCAGCAGACCGATGCCAATCGCCTGGAGGAGATTGAACAAGCGCGCGCCGAGGCTGGCGTGGACTCGCACAGTGACCTGCTGCAAAGCAGACTGACCCTCGCAGAACTGCATCTGAAGCAGCTTCATCTGGCCAGCCGCGCGGCCGTCCTGCGCGCCGAACTGGCCTCGATGACCGGTCTTCCGGTCGCTTCCATTCACCCGCTGCACAGTTCGATCCCCGCCATTCCCGCAGTTACCGGGCAGGCCACGGAAACGCCCGGCCTTGCCGCCGCCAATGCCAGCGCGCAATCCCGCCTGATGCAGGCCAAGGGAGACGCGCAGGTGAACCATCGCCCGCTGATCACCTTCGGCGCCCAGTACAACCGCGACTCGAACTCGCTCAACAACTACAGCACCTACTACCAGCACTTCAAGGCGGATAACTTCAGCATCGGGGTGACTATCCAGATTCCCATCTTTGATCTGATCCATCGGGACAAGGCGCGCGAGTCGGCTGCCGATGCGCTTCGCACACGCGTTGAAGCCGAACAGGCAAGCCGGCAAAACGATCTTCAGATTGCCACGCTCGATGCCAGCCTCGGCGAGCTTTCCGCGTTGACCGACATTGCGCAGTTGAAACAGGAGATCGCACACGAACAGCTCAAAGAGGTGCAGAGCGAGCTTCAGTACGGCAACGGATCGAGCGCCGATCCCGGCGCATCGCCCCAGGTCACGCCGAAGGCTCTGCAACTGGCCTTGATCGACGAGCGAGCGAAGGCCATGGACGCAGCGGAGTCGGAGTTCGACCTCTGCAAGGCTCGGCTCAGCCTGCTGCGCGCGCTCGGTCACATGGAGGACTGGCTCAAGACGCTTGGCCCTGCAATGCTGGTAGGCCAACCGACTGGCCAACCGACGGCGACTGCCATCCCGTCGCCCGCTCCCTGATGCTGTCCAGGGTAGCTGTCCAGGGTCGCCGTCCAGGGTTGCCGCCGAGGGTCGCGGAAGCCCTGCCCCGCTCATTCCAGTTACTGTTTGCACCGAATTCGCGGCGCAAACCCATTGCAATGGTAGACTAGAGGTTGAATTATGCCACTCAAAACGCTGTTCCTCAATCCGCCCTCGTTCGAGAACTTTGACGGTGGTGCCAGTTCCCGCTGGCCTGCCACACGCGAAATTGAATCCTACTGGTATCCGGTATGGCTGGCGTATCCAGCGGGGATGCTGGAGGGTTCGCGCCTGCTCGATGCTCCGCCCCACCATGTGAGCGCGGATGAGACCATCCAAATCTGCAAGGACTACGAGTTTCTGGTGCTGTTTACCTCGACCGTGGGCTGGGAGGGCGATCAGCGGCTGGCCGAAGCCATCAAGGCCGCCAATCCCGCCATGCGAATCGCCTTCGTCGGGCCGCCGGTCACCACTTCCCCAGACAAGGCGCTCAACGAGTGCCTGGCGCTCGACTTCATCTGTCGCCGCGAGTTTGATTACTCCGTGGTCGAGTTTGCCAACGGCAAACCGCTCAACGAGATTCTGGGCATCAGCTATCGCGAGAACGGAAAAGTGGTTCACAACCCCGACCGCCCGCAGATCGAAGACCTCGACGCGATGCCCTGGGCAACCAAGATATACAAGCGCGATATGGACGTGACGCGCTACAACGTGCCGTTCCTGCTCCATCCGTATATCGCGCTCTACTCGACGCGCGGCTGCCCGGCGCAGTGTACCTTCTGTCTGTGGCCGCAGACGCTCTCTGGCCATGCCTGGCGCAAGCGCTCCACCGACGACGTGGCCGCAGAGCTGAAGTGGGCCAAGGAAAATTTCCCCGAAGTCAAAGAGTTCTTCTTTGACGACGACACCTTCAACATCCAGCAGGCGCGCACCATCGAGCTTTGCGAAAAGCTGAAGCCGCTCAACCTGACCTGGAGCTGCACCTCGCGCGTGACCACCAATCGCGAGACGCTCAAGGCGATGAAGGATGCCGGATGTCGGTTGCTGATCGTCGGCTTCGAGTCGGGCGACCCGCAGATTCTCAAGAACATCAAGAAGGGCGCAACCGTCGAAAAAGCCCGACAGTTCGCCAAGGACTGCAACGATCTCGGCCTGACCATCCACGGCGACTTCATCCTCGGCCTGCCGGGCGAAACCAAAGAGTCCATCCAGAACACCATCCGGTTTGCCAAGTCGCTCGATGTCGAGACCATTCAGGTTTCGATCGCCCACGCCTATCCGGGAACGGAGTTCTTCGACTACGCCGAGAAGAACGGCTTCATCACCAACGAAGACGCCATGAGCGACGCGGGCGGCCACCAGATGGCCCACATCGAGTATCCCGGCCTGCCCAAGGAATACGTGCTCGAGATGGTGCACCGCTTCTACGACGCCTATTATTTCCGGCCCAAAGCGGCCTTCCGTGTCATCTGGAAGGCGTTTGTCAACCGCGACCTGCCCCGGCTGTACGTCGAAGCGAAAGCATTCCTCAAGCTGCGCGCGCAGCGCAACCGCATGGTCAAGGACGCGAAGAAGCTGCACGCGAAGACGCCAGACCCGGTCAGCGCGTAACCAATGTAACCAGTCAGGCGCCGGTTGCGGGGAGTTTTCTCCGCAATCGGTGCACAGGATTTCCTCGAAACAACCGGGTGCCCGGCTGGCGGCGTCTTCACCCGCAGGATCGAGAAACGGCCCGTGTTGCCTCCCCGGCCAGGGTTGCTGCGGCTTCGAAAATCCGGCCCCGAAATTCTGGCCCCGAAACGGAAGACGAATCCATGTCTCATCCCCGGCTGAAACCAGGACAATACCTCATTCTTGCGCTGGTGGCGTTGTGTGCGCCGCTCGGCGACAGTTGCCTGGCGCGGGGCATGAGCGAGCTTCCCGCCATCTCTCTCGCCCATCCGCTGGTGCTCTTGGCCGCTGTCTTCACCCCCTGGATCGCCGCCGGCATCGCGCTGCTGATCGCCTTTTTCGCCTGCTACCTGACGGCGCTCTCCTGGGCCGATCTGACCTATGTCCTGCCGACCACCGCCTTCGGCTACGTGCTCATCGCCCTGCTCGGGCGCTTCTGGCTCCATGAGTACGTCTCGCCGTATCGCTGGGCAGGCATTCTGCTGATTACGCTTGGCGTGGGCTTTGTCGCGCGCGGGCCATCGCGGACGGAAAATCCCGATCGCGGCGAAAGCTCCGCCAGCGGGCAATCGACAAAGGAGCTTGCAGGATGACGGGCGACGCACTGCCCGCCGGAGTCAGCTTCTGGACGGCGGCGGCCATGATCGCGGCGGTGTCCATTACCTCGACCGCCGGTGAGGTGCTGACCGCCGCTGCCATGAAGTCGATCGGCGATCTCGACGATATTCGCGCGCAGAGCGGGATCAAAGGTGCCATTCGCGCGGTGCTCACCTGCCCGCTGTTCTTCGCCGGCGTCAGCTTTCTGGCCATCGCTTTTTTTGCCCTGCTGTTTGCCTTGAACCATCTGAATCTGAGCCTGGCCGCCCCCGCCTCCGCTTCGCTCACGCTGGTTACCAATGCCATTGCCGCCAAACTGTTTCTCCACGAAAATGTGGACCGTCGCCGCTGGACGGCTGCGCTTCTGGTCTGCATCGGTGTTTATCTTCTGGCTCACTGATGGGTCTGGATTTCACGGTACACTGCCTGTATGACCTTGCGTCTGCTGATCGCGACCACTAACCCCGGCAAACTCGCTGACTTACAGAGTGCCGCCGAGGAGTTACCGGTGTGCATCGAGCCGTTGCCAGCGCTCAGGACCATCCCCGCGCCCGAGGAGGACGGGGAGACGTTCGAGGAAAACGCAGTCCTCAAGGCGATCTACTACAGCCGCTTTGCTCCGGCAGAGATCGTTCTGGCCGATGATTCGGGTCTCGAAGTAGACGCGCTCGACGGCGCTCCGGGAGTGCGTTCGGCGCGTTTCGCCGCCGACTCCGGCCTGGTCGATTCGCCCGACGCAAACGACAACACCGATGTCTGGAACAACATGGTTCTATTGCAGAAACTGAGCGGCCTGGCTGCCGAGCAACGCACCGCGCGCTACCGCTGTGTGCTGGCTGCGGCGCGCAACGGAGAGGTGATCGCCACGGCCAGCGGCAGCGTCGAGGGGCTGATCCTCGAGGCGCCGCACGGAACCGGTGGATTCGGCTACGATCCGCTCTTCTATCTCCCGGAGCTGGACCAGACCATGGCCGACCTCGACCCGGCAGTCAAGTTTTCCCTCAGCCACCGCGGCCGCGCCTTTGACGAGTTATTGCCGTTGCTGCTTTAGGGCAGGACAGCCCTCCATGTATCGAGACAACCTGTTTCCATCCGCAAGGCCATACACT
>JAJZFR010000364.1 GCA_021805265.1 Acidobacteriota bacterium
CGAAACCGCGCTGGACGATCTGAATCCGCAGATTGTGGCGCACACGGCGCAACTGGCGCTGGCCGCAGGCGCGCTCGATGTGATGCTGACGCCGGTGGTAATGAAGAAGGGTCGCACTGGAACGCTGCTGACGCTGCTCTGCCGTCCCGGCGATCATTCACGGATGGAAGAGCTTCTCTTCCGCGAAACCAGTACGCTGGGCCTGCGCACACGTCGCGAGCAGCGGCGCTGCCTGGATCGCCGTCATGAAGTGGTCGAGACGGTTTACGGAGAAATCCGCATCAAGCTCGGGCTGCGCGAGGGAGTGGTGTTGAATGCAGCGGCCGAGTTTGAGGATTGTCGCGAGGCTGCCAAAGCCAATGGCGTTGCGCTCAAAGCGGTGTCTCAGGCGGCGATGGCCGCCTGGAGCGCGAAGGCGCTGGCGCAACCTGCGACCAACAGCGGAGTGAAACTATGAATCGGGCAACGTTGCTGGAGCTGCTCGCAGCGGTTGAATCCGGGGCCGTCAAGCCAGCCGAGGCGGCAGGTCGATTGACCGAGGAGCTGGTCAAGCTGCCATACGAGGACATTGGCCACGCGCGGATCGACCACCACCGCACACTGCGTCACGGCCTGCCGGAGGTGATCTTCGCAGCGGGCAAGACGGCGGAGCAGACAGCGACGATCTTTGCCCGCATCGCCGCCTCGGGCGCGGACGTGCTGGCGACTCGGATCGACGACGCGGGGGTTGCCGCGGTGCGTGCCGCTGTGCCGCGCGCGCAGCATCACGCGATAGCGCGAGCGGTCACGCTGCGTCAATCGCCGGAGAGCGCGCTGCGCGGGCGGATCGCGATTCTCTGCGCGGGGACCAGCGACCTGCCGGTGGCGGAGGAAGCCGCGGTGACGGCGGAGTTGTTTGGCGCGCAGGTGACGCGACTTTTCGACGTTGGAGTGGCGGGTGTGCATCGACTGCTCGCGGTGCGCGACCAGCTTGCCGATGCGCATGTGGTTATCGTTTGCGCAGGGATGGAGGGCGCGCTGCCGTCGGTGGTGGGCGGGCTGGTTGGCGTGCCGGTGATCGCGGTGCCGACCTCGGTTGGTTACGGCGCGAGCTTTGGCGGGGCAACGGCGCTGCTCGGCATGCTGAACTCGTGCTCGCCAAACGTGACCGTGGTCAACATCGACAACGGCTTTGGCGCGGCCTACAGCGCGACGCTGATGGCCCGCGCCGCGCACCGGGTTGAAAACTAAACCGGGATACTAAAAACTAAACCGGGCTCCTAAACTTCTGCGCGGTCGAAGTTGCGGAAGAACAGGGCCTGGCTGGCGATGACTTCGGTGCGGGCGGAAAGATACTGCATCTGAGCCTGGCTGAGCGGGGTGAACTCGCGCGCGTAGCGGACGTTTTCTTCGAGTTGGGCGACGGTGTCGCAGCCGATGATGACGGTGCTGACGGGGTGGGAGAGGGTGTAGTACATGGCCTCGCGCATGGTGATCGTGCCCGGCATGGTGGAGATGACGGCCTGGCCCTCCCAGGAGTGCTGCTGCGTGGCGACAGGGGGCGGCGTCCAACTGGCCAGCAGGCGTCCGCGCGCGGGAACCTTCATTCCGATGATGCCCATCTGTTTTTCGACAGCGAGCGGCAGCAACTGGTCAGCGAAGGGATGCTGGTGTGTGTCGGCGGCGTTGAGGCCCATCAGGACCGTGTCGAAGGGGTAGCGGTGGATGCACTCGATGAGCGAGGCCGGGCGGTGGTGGCCGGTGATGCCGAGAAACGAGACGATGCCCTGCGATTTTGCCTCGATGAGCGCCTGCATGGCACCGTCCTTGGCGAAGCAGGCATCGATGTCTTCCATGGTGCCGATGTCGTGGAGCTGCCAGAGATCGACGTGGCTGATCTTCATCAGTTCGAGAGACTTTTCGAGCATGCGCCAGGAGGCGTCGCGGGAGCGCTCCTTGGTTTTGGTGGCGATGAAGGTCTCGGAGCGGCGGCGCGGAAGCACTTCGCCGTAGTAGCGCTCGCTCCAGCGGTCGGGGCCGCCGTAGATGGAGGAGGTATCGCAGTAGTTGACGCCGAGATCGAGCGCTCGCTCGATGATGGGCACGGCGACGGCGGCGTTGTTGGGGCGTTCGAGCGCGGCCTGCCCGCCGAGGCCGAAGATGGTGACGCGGTGGCCGGTCTTGCCGAGGTTGCGGGTGGGCAGGGTGTCCTGGCTGGACTTGCTGGCCGGTGCGGCGTCGGGGCGGGATTCGCCGAGAACGGGTTTGGCGAGCAGCCCGGCGGCGAGCGCGCCGCCCGTCTTCAGAAAATCACGCCGTGCCTGCTGGTTTTTCGATTTCTGTTCCGCCATGGATAGTCTCCTGTCACTGTCGGTTGCCGATCCGTATGCAAGCGATTGTACGCCGCACTGGAGCGGGTCGCCAGCGGGAATTTTCGAGCCGGATTGCGGATCAATCATCGGCGATTCAGCTTCAGCGTTTCAGCAGATCGATCGGGTCGGTGTAGTCAGTGACGCGGAAGTGGCTGGCGAGCGCGGGGTGCTGTCTTTGGACGGCGAGGAACATCTCCCAGGCGACCTTGCGATAGCTGAAGTGACCTGCCGGGCCGCTGCGCAGCTCGGAGATGTACTGGGCTTCGGCGAAGTCCATCTTGAAGAGCGAGCGGATGCGCGTGGCGAGCGGGAGCAGGTACAGTGCGGACTGGGCGGCCTCGGGAATGGCGCTGACAGCGAGCGCGCGGCTGGCAGCGAAGGCCTGGTCGCAGGCGGCCTGATAACTGGCCAGCGCGCCAGACTCGGTGAGCAGGAGGACATGGTCGCCGAGGTCTCCGGCGTCAGGGGTTTCGTAGCCGTGGAGCGGGGTGAAGTCCTGAATGATCTGGGTGCAGCGGCGATGGCGGTGCATGTCGCGAAAGCCGCCGATGTCCATGAGGATGTCAAAGCGGAGGGAGTGGCCGGCGTGGAAGGCGCGCAGGGCTTCGTCGTGTCGGCCGCGATGGCGGAGGCCGAGGGCGATGTATTCCGCGACGCGGGCGGCGGGGAGTTGGGCGACGCGGTCGCGGATCTGGCGATAGGGATGGTGGCAGGCGGAGTAGAGGAGGGTCGAGGCCAGCTCGACTTCGAGGGGTTCGGAGCGTTCGACCAGATCGACGAGGGGAGCTGCGGCGATGGGCTGGCCAGTGAGCAGCTCTGCGGCGGCCTGGGCCAGCTCGGCGCGGGTCTGCTGTTCGTAGGGGTTGGGCTGGGCGTATTTGACCAGGGTTGGGGCGGCGTGAACGGGCCGCGTGAGCAGGGGTTCGGCTTCGCCGGCAAGCTCGGGGCTGAGCGCGTTAATGCGTTCCCGGAGGCGCGCTCCGGCGTCGCCCTGAACATTCCAGGCTGGCCCGGTGGCGGCGTCGCGGAGCTTGATGCCGAGGTCGCGAATCTCGGCAAAGGGGCTGGAGAGCAGACGAGCGACCTGGGTTTCGAGGGTGCGGGCGTTGACGATCTGGCCGAGCGAGGTGTTGGTGGCGAGCGGGAGCAGGTAGCGGGCAACGTCAAAGGCGCGTGCCTTGAGGGTGCGCGTATAGGCCTCGTCAGAGAGGGACTCGGGCTGGGCGACGCGCACCTTGAGCGCCTCGAGGACGGCGGCGGAGGTTTCTCGGTAGGCGGTGAAAAGGCGATCAATGGTGCTCGTGTAAAGCTGCTTTGCCGCGCTCGATCCTGGCTGGGAATCCGGGCCGAAATCGGGCTGATAGCAGCCGGATTTCTGGAAGTTCTGGTAGCGCGTGGAGCGCTCCTGGCCGTCCCAGCGCTGCTCGTCGACGAGGACAATGGCGGCCAGCAGCGAGAGCCGTTCGATGGCGAAGGCAACGTGGGCGAGGTCGGCGATGGAGCGGTGGCCGTACTGGAAGTAGAAGGTGTTGAGGAACTGCTCGGCGCGCTGGGAGCTGATCTCGGCCAGCGACTGCCGCATGGAAAGCGACGAGCGGGAGTATTTCGCCATGGCGTAGGCGAGGACCTCCGGATCGGCCCCGTGAACGGCGAAAACGTCGGTTTGTTGGGGGGGCGCTTGGGTATCCGGATTGGCGGGCTGGCTGGTCATGGATGGATTATGTCGTCTCGCTGGATTGTGCTGCCTGGCTGGATTGTTTCACTGGCGACCAGAATACCGGATCGGAGCCGTGGCGTGGCGGAGGCCGAACTGACGAACTGGATTCTCCTGTGGAATACCTGAGAAAACGCGCTCGCCGGGTTGGCCATTTCGGCTAGGATGCAGAAGGGGAACTGACGATGGTTGAAGAGCGCGCTGAAACCGCGCATCCGAGTCCGCCGGGGGGCGGCTGGGTGATGTCCCAGCATTGGAACGACCTGCTGTTCGCGCACTGGCGGATGCCCGCTGCGGCCTTTGCGTCGCGCCTTCCCGACGGGCTGGAGCTGGACCAGTTCCAGGGATCGGCGTGGCTTGGCATTGTTCCCTTCAGCATGGATCGGGTGAAGGTGAGGGGCCTGCCGACGGTTCCCGGCCTGCGGCGTTTTCCGGAACTGAACCTGAGAACGTATGTCCGCGACCAGATCACGGGCACCCCTGGCGTTTACTTTTTTTCGCTGGATGCGGCGAATCCGTTTGCGGTGATGATTGCTCGGGGCATCTTTCAGTTGCCGTACTTCTGGGCGCAGATGAACATGACGGCGCGCGGCGAGCGGGAGTTTGGCTTTCACAGCCGAAGGCACCTGACGCGCCGGCCGGTGGTATTTTCGGCTCGCTACCGCGGCCTTGGTCCCACACGGCAACTGGTGGAAAGCCGCGCTGGATCGATGGAGCATTTTCTGACCGAGCGTTATTGCCTGTTTACGCGCGACCCGCTGGGGCGGCTGCTGCGGGCCAATATCCAGCATGCGCCGTGGACACTCGAGCACGCCGAAGCGTCCATCGAGCGCAATGATCTGGCGCGCGCGGCAGGGTTTGACCTGCCTGCGGAGAAGCCGGTGCTGCACTACTCGCGTCACCTGGCGGTCTATGTGTGGGCTGCGGAGTTTGTTGCGGCTCGCGTGGCGCGGGCGAGCGCGCCGGTGGTCGCAGCGGGTTGAAGGCAGCTAAGTTTAC
>JAJZFR010000170.1 GCA_021805265.1 Acidobacteriota bacterium
TCGACACTCCACCCCTTGGAGGGCGCTGCCGAGCGCTCTGGGGCGCTCCAGAGCTACTTGTTTGATGCGAACGATTTGCGATTTGCGGGGCGCTCCAGAGCGCTTTGAGTAAACAGACGAAATGAGGTCTGGATGACACCAAGCATTGCTGATGCCAACCAAAGCCTGAGCCGCGAGTGTCGCACCGTCACGGCGAGCACAAAGGTGACGGAACCGGAACTCCGCGAACTGGAACGTGCCGCCGCATCGCGCGGTGTCCGGCTTGGTGAGTGGGTCCGCGACGTGTTGCTGCGCGAGGCAAGATCGCCTTCGGAGGCAATCTCGCTCAGGCATGTGATGACCGAGATTGTCGGACTGCAACTGTTTCTGACCAATGCGCTGACGCCGGTTCTCTGCGGCGAACGGATCAACTCCAAACAGTACGAGGAGTTGCTCCAGAACGTGAAGGCCAATAAGCACCGCGCCGCGCGTGAGGTCATCGCGCAGTATGTTGCAGAACGCAAGGAGGACGACCATGCCTGACTCAAAGTGGGGAAGAAAAGAGACGATCGTCTGGCCGCCGCATCAGCCGATCTACACCCTTGGCGCAGTCTGTCTTGCAGTGATTGCGGCGGGACTCTTCGTGTATCTGCGCTTCGCCTTTGCGCTCTCGCCGCTGGAGCGGTTCTACCTTCCGACGTACATCAAGACCTCTATTGTGCCGACCATTCGCTCGACTGGAAAGTACCAGGTCCTTTTGATCGCGAACGAGGAGAGACGCGCCAGCTACGCCCGTGAAGAGGATGTTCAAGATGGGTCCACGTTGCAGTCGAACGCCAAACCAATTCCGCTCGCGCTTTCCGATGCCGCACGTCGGCGTGGCATGGAATACCTCTACCGGAGTGCTCCAACCGTCTTCCAGAACACTGCACTCAATGGCTACCTCCAGCATCAGGTCTATGACGGCCAGAGCCTCATCGACATCTTCAAATGGCCATTGTCATTCGGCGCACTCGCGTTACTCTTGCAGCTTCCTTTTTCTATCTCGAAGGACATTCGCCGCCGCAAGGAGATGAAGTACGGGCGGCGTCTCAAAGGCCCCGTTCTGGTCACACCGAAGGAGTTCAACAAGGCCATTCAGGGGACGGGCATTGGCCTCCGCGTGGATCAAAGCCGCGAGTTGCTTCGCGTGCCGTTGCGCGCCGAGGACCAGCACTTCGAGATCATCGGCGACACCGGCAGCGGCAAGACGACGATCATCATGCAGATGCTCCGCCAGATTCAGGCGCGCCGTCACTCGGCGATTCTCTACGACCCGGCCTGCGAGTTCATCGAGCGGTTTTACGATGAGAGCCGCGGCGACATCGTGCTCAATCCGCTTGACCGCCGCTGCCCCTATTGGGGGCCATCGGAAGAGCTTGTGCGACGAGCCGAGGCCCGCACCGTCGCGGCCTCGCTCTTCCAGCCAACCAATGACAAAAAAGGCGAATTCTTCATCGAAAGCCCGCAGAAAATCTTCGCCCATCTCCTGCTCGAACTGCCTACTCCACAGCAGTTGGTGCAATGGATGTCGCATCCGGAGGAGATCGATCGCCGCGTCAAGAATACCGAGCTTGCGTCGCTAATCGATCCGTCCGCGCCGCAGCAACGTTCCGGCGTCCTCGGCTCGCTGAGCCTCGTAGCCGACAGCTTCCGGTTGCTCCCGAAGAAGGACGATGCAAAGACCGAATGGACGGCGCGGGAGTGGTCGAAGAACCGCCAGGGCTGGATATTCATCACCTCGCAACCTGCCGAGCGTGAGGCGCTGCGCCCGCTCCACAGCTTGTGGATCGACATGCTCGTTCTCCGTTTGCTGAGCGCGCCTACGTCCGAGCAGCATCCCGTCTGGTTTGTTCTCGACGAACTAGCCAGCTTGCAGAAGCTACCGCAACTCCACACCGCCATTACCGAGAACCGAAAGTCGCGTAACCCAATCGTGCTCGGCTTCCAGGGCAAGGCGCAGTTGGAGGTCATCTACGGCCACCTTGCCGAGGTCATGCTCTCGCAGCCAGCTACCAAGATATTTCTCAAGACGACGGAACCGAATGCCGCCGAATGGGTGAGCCGCGCTATCGGCAAGGTGGAGATCGAGCGCATGAAGGAGACGCACTTTGACGGCAGCCGCGCAGGCAGAAACTTCTCGCTCGACCGGCAGACGGAACCGCTGGTTCTCGACTCCGAGATCAGCGGCCTGGAGAACTTGCACGCCTACCTGAAGCATGGCAACTACGTTGCCCGCTTCTCCTTTTCCGTGCTGGATCTTCCGGCTACCAAGCCAAAGTTCATCGAGCGGCTTGAGGATGATTTCATCGTTCGGGAACCACGTCAGGAAGTGCTCACGCTGCCGAAGATCGAGCCGGCTTCGGTGGCTCCGCCGCGTATTGCATCGAAGCCTGCCGAAGCGCGGCAGGCACCCACAACGCCAGTGACCAAGCCCGACACTGAGACTCCGAAAGAAACGCAGACGGAGTTCACCTTCGGCCCGAGGTTCTAGGCTATGCTTACCATCTCTAAACCGCTCTCCGCAGGCCAGGCGCAGAACTATCACGCCAAGGAGTTCACCGCCAAAGAGCAGAACTACTGGTCGCAGCGCGGCGTGATCGCCTGGCGAATGGCAAGGCCGTCTTGCTTCGCAGTTTAGCCTTGTAGGTGCGGTCTCCGCCGAAGACTTCGCGAAATTCAGCCAGGGGCAGCACCCTGCGACCGGCGAGCAACTTGTTCGCCAACGCGCTTCCTATGAATACCAGGACGCGGATGGCAAGACCGTCAAGACGATGGAACACCGCGCCGGTTGGGATGCGACCTTTTCCGCCCCGAAGTCCGTATCTCTCACCGCCCTCGTGGGTGGCGACGAGAATGTCCGGCTGGCCCACCGGGAGAGCGTGAAGGTCGCCCTTGAACAACTCGAGCACTATACGCAGGCGCGGATCGGCGGCAATCATCCAGCGGAGACGACAGGCAAGTTCATCACGGCAAAGTTCGAGCATGATACCGCCCGCCCCGTGGATGGTTACGTTGCGCCGCAGTTGCACACGCACGCCGTCGTCTTCAACGTCACTGAGCGCGACAACGGCCAGCCGCGTGCCATTCAGCCGCAGAGTCTCTTCGCGTCGCAGCAGTTTGCCACCGCCATCTATCAGTCCGAGTTGACCTACCGGCTTCGCCAGCTCGGTTACGAAATCACTGTTGGCCGCAGCGGCGCGCCAGAGATCAAGGGCTACTCGCAGGAATATCTCGACGCATCGAGTCCACGCAGTCAGCAGATTCGGGCATATCTTGAGCGCACCGGGCGCACCGGTTCAGAGGCCGCGGAGATCGCCGCACACTCGACGCGCGACAGAAAGGAAATCCATTCACCGCGCGAAGTCATGGCAGCGCATCGCAAGCTCGCCGCCGATTACGGACACCAGGCCGATGCCGTCGTCCGCGCCGCGCGCGAACGGCTCCAGCATCAGCAGCAACCGTTACAAACAATCGACCGAGTGCGGGAGTCGCTGACCTTCTCCCGCGACAAGAACTTCGAGCGAGAGGCCGTCGTAGATGAGCGCGCATTGATCCGTGACGGCCTCCGTCGCGGAATGGGCGAGGTCACGTATGCCCAGGTGCGCGGTAATCTGGATGCCCGTCTTGCATCTGGAGAATTCCAGACTGTTGAGCGTTCGCAAAGTTTACCAGCGCGGCAGTTCACCACGGCCAAGACCATCGCAGCGGAGCATGAAATCCTGCGTCGGGTCGAAGAAGGGCGTAATCAGATTGCTCCAGTTCTGGCGCGGCAACAGGCTATTGCTGTCTCCGACCAGCATTCCCAGCTGAATCGCGCGCAGCAACGTGTCGTCGAAGATGTACTCAGTTCGCCAGACCACATTCAGGCGATTCAGGGCTACGCAGGCGCGGGCAAAACGACCACGCTTTCCGTCATCCGTAATGCGGCTGAGGCGCAAGGCTACACGGTGGAAGGATTCGCCCCGACATCCCGCGCCGCCCACCAGCTTGGCCAAGCTGGCATCGAATCGGTAACCTTGCAAGGATTCCTCGCTCGATCCGTGAAGCCGGATGCGCCTGAGCAGAAGCATTTCTACTTCGTCGATGAATCGAGCCTCGCCAGCACCAACCAGATGCACGGGTTCCTTGCCCGGCTCGGCCCCAATGACCGTGTGCTCTTGATTGGCGACACGCGCCAGCATCAGGGGGTCGAAGCAGGCCGTCCCTTCGAGCAGTTGCAGGAGGCCGGGATGCGCACGGCGCGCCTCGACGAGATCGTCCGCCAGCGAGACCCGGCGCTGAAATCCGCCGTCGAAATGCTTGCCAAGGGCCAGGCTTCCACCGCACTCGACGCGCTCCAACAACAGGGTCGCGTCAGGGAGATTCCGAATGCCGAAGAGCGGATTCGAACGATTGCAAAAGCCTATGCTGAGTCGCCAGAAAAGACCTTGATCGTTTCACCCGACAACGCCTCACGCCGCGAGTTGAACCTTGCCGTCCGCGAAGAACTGAAGGCTCACGGAACCGTTGCACCAGATGACCGCAGCTTCCGAGTGCTCGTGCAGCGCCAGGACATGACCGGAGCCGAGCGCACCTGGGCAAGTCACTACGAGGTCGGCGACATCGTCCGCTTCGCACGCGGCAGCAAGGCCACAGGCATCGAGGCTGGGAGCTATGGAACCGTTGTCGCCATCAATCCCGCCGCCAACCTGCTTTCAGTTGAAAAGGCTACTGGTGAGATCGCCACCTACGCTCCGCGCCGCCTCGCCGGCGTCAGTGTCTATCGCGAAATCGACCGCGAGTTTTCTGTTGGCGACCGCATCCAGTTCACGGCGCCGGACAAAACGCTTGGTGTTGCCAATCGCGACCTTGCGGTTATCGAATCCATCGCTCCTGAAGGCCGAGTTACGGCCCGCCTCTAACCAGGACGCGAGATCAGCTTCGACCCCACCGAACAACGCCACTTCGACCACGGTTACGCCGTCACCAGCCACAGCGCCCAGGGCCTCACCGCCGAGCGCGTCCTCGTCAACGCCGACACATCCGTCCA
>JAJZFR010000064.1 GCA_021805265.1 Acidobacteriota bacterium
GCGCAAAAGCTTTTCTCGACGAGCCGGCGCTGCATGAGTACGGCCTGCGGCTGCTTGCGCGGCAGATGCGCACGGTGTCCCAGTTGCGCCAGAAGCTGAGAACGCGCGCGGAGCCGGACGAGACCGGCGCGGCCAGGGTGGAGGCGGTGATTGCGCGATTGCGCGAGTACGGGCTGGTGGACGACACGGCCTTTGCTGACAACTACGTGCAGCTTCGCCAGCAGAACCAGAAGCACGGCGCACGGCGAGTTCGCCAGGACCTGGCGATCAAGGGAGTGGCGCAGGAGATTGCCGCAGAGGTGATCGAAGCGCGCTACGCCGAGGTGAGCGAAGAGGCTCTCGCGCGGGAGCATCTGGAACGCAAGCGGATCCGCAAACCGGAGAACGAAAAAGAGACCGCGCGGGTGATGCGCAGGCTGGTGACGGCGGGGTTTTCCGTGGGCGTGATCTATAAAATTCTGCGCCAGTGGGAGGTCTCAGAAGAGGCATTGGAGGCGCTGGCCGAAGCCGACGAGGAGCCGTTGACGGAGGAATGAGTTGCGTGCGTTACGTGAGGGTCGCCGCCGGTTTGCGGCGACCCCGGTTTTGCTGCTGTTACAGTCCATCCGGAGATCGTCGGGAGTTCGTCAGAACTTGACGCCCAGCGACTCGAGGAAGGTTTTGACATCGGGCCAGACGGCCTTCAGGTCGGTTGCCGTCTGGAAGTCCAGCGGGATGTTGAGCGGGTTGCCAGCCACGCCTGCCAGGTCTGCCAGCGGCCTTTCGACCGCAGTTGCCAGAGTGGCCAGAGCGGCAACCACGCCGGGAGCCGCAGTAAGCAGCACCTGAGCCTTGCCCAGCCATTTGAGGGCGTCTTCGGCGCCGATTTCGATTCCCTTTTCGATGTTCACCAGGATATTTGCCATCGCGATTGATCCTCATTCCGCCCGGCGCCCTCGAATTGGCTCGCCCGGCCTTGGTTTGGCGGAATCCCGTCGTCAGTTCGTGGCAGACATTCGGCGGCTAGCTCAGTCCGCCATTGGGGGAGGGCCGATAGTACCGAATGCCGGCCCTGGAGACGAGGTATCCCGGCCACTGTTCAAGGTTACGGAGAATGAGGATAATCTTCGGCAAATGCAGGGAAACCTGTAAAGCAAATGGATGCTTATGTTTACAGGAAAATCGAGAAGAGCGGGACTTGACAGAATCGGGGCGGGCTAGAGATCGGAGGGGGAAATAGCCTCGAAACGGCGTCCCTGAATCCGATATTTGCCGGAGAGCACGCGGGCGATGGCCTCGGGATAGGCGAGGTGCTCCTGCTCGAGGATGCGCTCGGCGAGCGCCGGGGCGTTGTCGGTGTCGAGCACTGGCACGGCGCGCTGCAGCACGATGACGCCGTGGTCGAGGTGTTCATCGACAAAATGAACCGTGCAGCCGGCGACTTTGCAGCCGTAGTCAAAGGCCTGGGTCTGCGCGTCGAGGCCGGGAAACGCAGGTAACAGCGAAGGATGGATGTTGAGGATACGGTCCGGAAAGGCAGCGATAAACGCGGGCGAAAGCAGGCGCATGTACCCGGCGAGGCAGACCAGATCGACGCGGTGTTCGCGCAGGCAGGCGATCACGTCGGCGTCGTGGTCGGCGCGGGGCCTTCCGCGCGAGAGGAAACAGCGGGTCGTCAGTCCCAGCGCGGCGGCAGCAGCGAGGCCGGGCGCGGCGGCGACGTTCGAGACGACGACGGCAATCTCCGCCCCGTTCAGGCGACCCTCGGCGATGGCGCGGACGATGGCCAGAAAATTCGATCCGCGCCCGGAGAGCAGGATGCCCAGCCGTTTCATGCGTAGTGCACCTTGCGGTCGCCTTTGGTGATGCGCCCGATCACGTGGAAGCGCTCTTCGGCGCGCTTGAGCAGCGCGGCGGCTTTGCTGAATTTGTCCGCTGGCACAACGACGACCAGGCCGATGCCCATGTTGAAGGTGCGCAGCATCTCGTCCTCGGGCACGTTGCCGAGCGACCTGAGGTGACTGAAGACGGGCAGAACGGGCCACGAGCCAAGCTCGACGTGTGCTGCGGTGCCCTTGGGCAGGATGCGGGGCAGGTTTTCCGTGATTCCGCCGCCGGTAATGTGGGCCATGCCCGCCGCGAGGCCAGCCGCGGTCAGCTTCTGCAGGATAGGCAGGTAGCTGCGATGCACCTTCATCAGCGCGTTGCCCGCCTTGTCCTGAATGGCGCTGATGTACTGCGTGGGCTTGTATCCGGCCACGTCGAAGAAGAGCTTGCGTGCCAGCGAATAACCGTTGGTGTGGAGACCGGTGGAGGGCAAGCCGATGAGCACGTCGCCGGGAGCAATGTCGGCTCCGGTGATGAGTTTGGTTCGATCCACCGCGCCGACGATGAACCCCGCCAAGTCGTATTCGCCGTCCGTGTAAAAGCCGGGCATCTGGGCGGTTTCGCCGCCGATCAGCGCGCAGTTGTTGGCCTTGCAGCCAGCGGCCAGGCCCTCGACAACTTGTTCAATCACCTCAGGGTCGAGCCTGCCGGTGGCCAGATAGTCGAGGAAGAAAAGCGGCGTCGCGCCCTGCACGGCGATGTCGTTGACGCAGTGGTTCACCAGGTCCACGCCGACCGTGTTGTGAATGCCCAGTTCAAAGGCCAGCTTCAGCTTGGTTCCCACGCCGTCGGCGGAGCTGACCAGGATGGGGTCGGCGAACTTCTTCAGGTCAAGCTGAAACAGCGCCCCAAAACCGCCCACGCCCGCCAGCACGTTGCGGTTCAGCGTCCGGCTGGCCAGGTACTTGATCCGGTCCTTGGCGCGGTCGCCAGAGCTGATGTCCACGCCCGCGTCGGCGTAGGTGACGGGAGCCAGGCCGTTGCGCGTTGCCGGTGTTTTTGCTCCGGCAATCTTTCCGCCAGCGGACTTGGGCTTGATCGCGGTGCTTCCGGTCCTGCTGGCAGACCTGTTTTCGAGCTTGGGTTTCTGTGTAGGCATGGGGTCGCTTTCCGGCGCGGCTGAAAATTCAGTGTGCAATGCTGGCCGGACGCGCGGCCTGAAGCCTCGATTTTATCAGGGTTTCCATCTGGCACTATGCGAGGAAGCGGTGGCGAAACTCGGGCGGCGGTAGCGGACAGCTTTCGAGCCGTGGCGCGAGGCGGTAGCGCAGGCGGGCGACCACCCGGTAGCCGAGGTCGCGCAGCGGGCGCGGGACCAGCCGGACAACCGCGGCAATCTGTGGCCAGGGCGGGTCGAGTTCGCCCAGGCAGGCCAGCACGGCCTCCGAGCGCGTCAGCAAGCGCTTCGACACTGTCGCCGATGCCGGCGCGATGACGACGATCGTACCGGGATTCCCCGGCTCAAACGGAACTGTATCCCTGCTGCGGTCCTTGCCCTGGAACTTGCTCGGCTCCCCGCTCCGGTCCGTAATCTGATCCCTGACGCCGGCCAGCAGCGCAGCCCCCACCGCCGACTCCGAAGCGGCAAAACGCAGCCGGTCCCGGTGGTCGCGGCGCAGGAGCCACGCCACCGACCAGTGACACAGCGAGCACAGGCCGTCAAAGACCACCAACAGATGGTCGCCCGGAAGTTCCGCGCACGACACCGGTTTGTCGGCCACGTGGTCGGCGGGTTGGTCCCCGAGTTGATCGGCCAGTCGTCTGGTTGTCCGTTCGGATTGCCGGTCAGATTGCCGTTCGGATTGCTGTCGAATCTGCATGCCTGCTACTCAGGATGAGCGCGCGGGGCAGGGGATGCAATCGTTCGACATTGGGATGCGGATTTGTCGCGCCTCTTATACTACGTTTGAGTACCAATCGAGGGGGAACGATGGCGGCGAGGGTCAGCAGCGAGTCGGAGCGGTTGCAGCAGCGGGCTGAGGGGTTGTTTCCCGGCGGGGTCAACTCGCCGGTGCGGGCCTTTCGCGCGGTCGGCGGCGCGCCGCCGTTTGTGGCCAGAGCCGAGGGAGCGTACCTGTTCGACGCCGACGGCAACCGCTACGTGGACTACTTCGGCTCCTGGGGGCCAATGATTCTGGGCCACGCGTTTCCGCCCGTGGTCGAGGCCATGGAACGGGCGGCGCGCGACTCGGCCAGCTTTGGCGCTTCCACCGCTGCCGAGGGCGACCTGGCCGAGCTGGCGATGGCCGCCTATCCGGCCATCGAGCGGATGCGCTTTGTCAGCTCCGGCACCGAGGCCACCATGTCGGCCATTCGCCTGGCCCGCGCGGCCACCGGGCGCAAGCGCATCGTCAAGTTCGAGGGCTGCTACCATGGCCACGCCGACGGACTTCTGGTCAAGGCTGGCTCGGGCGTGGCCACGCTGGGCATTCCCGGCTCGGCCGGCGTCCCCGAAGAGATTGCCCAGTTGACCCTCGCGCTGCGCTACAACGACCTGGACGCGGTACGCGCGGCCTTTGCCGTCTACCCAGGAGAAATAGCCGCGATCATTCTCGAGCCGGTCGTCGGCAACGCCGGGTGCATTCCGCCCGCTGCGGGCTACCTTGCCGGGTTGCGCGCGCTCACCCTCGACCACGGCGCGCTGCTCGTTATGGACGAGGTGATGACCGGCTTTCGCCTCGCGCCCGGCGGAGCCATGGAGCTTTACGGGGTAGATGCCGACCTGGTCACGCTGGGCAAGATCCTCGGCGGCGGCCTGCCGTGCGGAGCCTTCGGCGGAAAGCGCCGGATTATGGACCTTCTGGCCCCGCTCGGCCCCGTCTACCAGGCGGGCACGCTCAGCGGCAATCCCCTGGCCATGGCCGCCGGCAAAGCCACGCTGGGCTATCTGCGCCAGCACGCGGAGACGCTCTACCCTCAACTCGAATCAACCTCAAAAGCGGTAGCCGAGGGCGTCGCCGCAGAGGCTGACGCGGCGGGAATTGCCGTCACGCTGAACCGCGTCGGCTCGATGTGGACGTGGTTCTTCACCCCAGAGGCGGTCGCCAACTACGACGACGCGGCGAAGAGCGATACCGCCCGGTTTGGCCGCTTCCACCAGGCCATGCTCGATGCGGGCATCTGGCTGCCGCCCTCCCAGTTCGAGGCCATGTTCCTCAGCACA
>JAJZFR010000196.1 GCA_021805265.1 Acidobacteriota bacterium
CCGAGCATCCGGCCAAACATCTGCGGCTCGGAGGCGAGAACGCCAATCGCACGGCGGCGGAACGCGGGCCAGCGGTCCATCCCCAGCATCACCTGGGCCATGGTCTGCGGCAATTTGAGAATCGAGGGATGCTCGCGATTGTAGCGTTCGAGCGCTGCCGCCACGGGCGAATCCGCAAGGCAGTCGGCCAGCAGCAGCGCCTGGCGAAAGGCCATGGCCATGCCCTCGCCGGTAATCGCGTCCGCTGACCCGGAGGCGTCGCCCAGCAGGGCAATCGGACCCCGCGCACCGCCGCTGACCACCACGCGCCGGAGCCGCCGCGTGGTGGTCAGCGCTCCTCGTTCCCGGTCGGTCTTCTCGGCAACCCTCGCGCCCCCCGCCAGCCGCTCGCGCAGCCAGGGTAACTCCTCGAGCAGAGTCTCGACCCGGCAGTGCGGATCGCGCGTAATCGTCGCCACGCCGACCTCGTCCTCGGCTATCGGCGTAACGTAGGCCTGTCCACTGCGGCCCCAGTGAACCTCGACAAACTCGCTCCACTGACGAACGCGATAGTGCTGGCGAAAGCCGAAGCGGCGACTAAGCACACGACCTGCTTCAAGCCCCGCCCAGCGCCGTACCCGCGAGCCTTGCCCATCGGCACCCACCAGACAGTCATAGTGCATCGGTGTGCCGGCAACCAGCACTCGACCATCGTCTCCAAGCTGGACCGGCGAGTTCCAGCGCAGAACCACGCCAGCCTCGACCGCTGCTTCCGCCAGCCGTTCGTGCAGCACGGTTCGCTTCAGTCCCAGCGCGTGGCCGGTCCCGCCGTCAAACTCTGTCGGAAACCGCGCCGTCGCCACGCACTCGAGTGACTTGATCGACTGCAATCCCGCGCTCGGCTCGGCGTGGCTGCTGAATCGAATGCCGTGAAAGACGCCGCCGTCCTCCACTGTCAGCCGGACGCCAAGCCGAGCCAGTTCGGCCAGCGAATCGGGCATCAGCCCTTCGCCGCAGGCCTTGTCAATCGGCGGCTTCAGGCCATCGGCCACGGTCACCCGCGCGCCGCGCTTGCGTAGCGCCAGCGCCGCCGCCAGCCCCGCCGGACCACCCCCCACAATTAGGACATCCACTCCGCTCATCCCCACTCCAGCAGCACCATCTCAGAACAGAAACCAGGCCCCATGGCCACCAGCAGGCTTCGCGTTCCTGCTGGCGGACGATGCTCCCGCATTACATCATTCAACACCATCAACACTGACGCCGACGAAAGATTGCCTGCCCGTCGCAGCGCCTCCCAGCTCAGCCGAAAATCCTCCCGCGTCAGCCCCAGTGCCTCGGCGTTCGCCTCGAGCACCTTTGGACCGCCGGTGTGCATGATCCACGATGCGGTTTCCCCGCCGATGTCGCTACGCGTGAGGCCCTGCCGGGCTAGAAAATCGTCCACGTTGCCGCCCAGATGTTGCTTGACGACGGTGGGTACGTCGGCGGAGAGAATGATCCGGAATCCATGCTCCGAGATGGCCCAGCCCATCACCTCTTCGCTGTTGGGATAAAACGTCGCCTGACTGGCGACGATCCTCGGCCCCAGAGCCGCTGCCCGGCCCTGAGCCGCCATCTCTTCGGCAAGCTCGTCCCCAACCACCAGCACCGCCGCCGCGCCGTCGCCAAACAGCCCGGACGAGATCAAATTCGGTACGCTGAGATTGTTTCTCTGCCAGGTGAGCGAACAAAGCTCGACACTCAGCAAGATGGCCGCCTGATCCGGATAGGCCTTTACGTAGTCTGCCGCGCGCGCCAACCCCGACGCACCCGCCACGCAGCCCAGACCAAAGATCGGCGTCCGCTTGATGTGCACCGGCAGATGCATCCGGTTGATCAGCCGCGCCTCGATCGAAGGACACGCAATGCCTGTCACAGAAACCGTAATCATCGTCCCGATCTTCTCGGGATTCAGACCACTCTCGCGCAGCAGCGCGCCGACCGCCTCCTCGCCCAGCCGCTCGGCGGTCTCGATCCACACATCGTTGGTCTTGCCCCATGTATCGAGCGCCGAGTACTCGTCCAGCGGCCTGCTGAAGTACCGCCCATCCACCCCGGTGCGTGAGTGCAGCCGCTCCAGCACGGCGGCGTTTTCAAGCCCCTTGTCCCAGTAAGTTTTCAACGCCTCCAGCACCTCATCCTGACGGAAGTAGTGGGGTGGAAACGCCATGGTTGTCGCCGCTATTCTCATCGATCCATCACTTTCTCTTGTTCACGCTAGCGGTCCAGGTTCGCGCGCTTCTGTTCATTTCTGTCCAATTTTGTCCCGAATTGCTAGCTGCTAAATCCTGACTGCGCGGGCGGCCAGATGGAGCGCGTCAGTCCAGAAGCTGAGTGAGCTGTGGACATACTCCATCACGCTTTCCATCGCGTCCACAAACGCATCCAACGCCGCCTCCGAGGCAGTCAACGGCGGAGCCGCCTTCAATACCAGGAAATTGTTCCCGCATATCTGCGTCAGGATTCCGTGCTCGCGATAAAGTCGCATCACCAGCATCTGGCCAAACATCGCCGGATGGACCCGCGCAAACGCCTCGAAGCTGAGCCGCAGCGCCAGCGCGCGCGGCGGAGCAAAGACAATCCCGGAAAAGAAGCCCAGCCCGCGCACCTCGCGCACCATCTCGAAGCGCGCCAACCGCTCGCGCAGCCGCTCGCGAAAAGCCTCACCCAGCGACAAAGCTCGTCCGGCCAGCGCCTCGTCCTCGATCACGTCCAGCGTAGCCAGGCCCGCCCGCATCGCCAGGCCATTCTCGGAATACGTCGAGGTATGCACAATCGCCCGCCGCAGCGACGGGTACACGCTCTCATAGATCACGTCCGTCATCAGCACCGCGCCCACGGGCACCAGACCGCCACTGAGCGCCTTGGCCAGAATCACCATGTCCGGCTCCAACCCGAAGTGGTGCCCAGCCAGCGGTCGCCCCGTCCGGCCCAGTCCGGTCTGCACCTCGTCCAGCACAAACACCGTCCCATACCTGCGGCAAAGCGCCTGCGCCGCTTCCAGAAACCCCGCTGGAGGCAACACAATCCCCGCCTCGCCCTGAATCGGCTCGAGGATCAGCGCGGCGTGGCGACGGGTGGCCAGTTGCCGCTCCAGTTGGCCGAGATCGCCAAAGTCCACAAACTCGACGCCCGGAATCATCGCCCCAAAACCATCTGACCAGAAGCCCGAGTCCATCAGCGCCAGCGCGCCACAGGTCAGCCCATGAAACGCTCCGCGCGCCGCCAGCAGCCCACTCCGGCCCGTATGCGCGCGAGAAAACTTGATCGCCGTCTCGACGCCCTCGGCTCCCGAGGTGGAAAAATACACCTTGCCCAGATGCCGCTTGCCCGAGGCGTCCGCCAGCCGCAACAGCCGCTCAGCAAGCTCGCCCGCCGTTGCGCTGATGTGGCTTTGCAGCATCAGTGGCCCGCTGCGATCCAGTTCCCGATGCAGAGCACCCACAATCGCCGGGTGGTTGTGCCCGGTGTTGTAGACGCAATATCCGCTCAGGAAATCCAGTATCTTCCGCCCATCGCGCGTGTGTAGTGTTTCTCTTACACACGAGACATATTCGGCGTCCATATCGAGCAGCTTCATCAGCCGGACCCACTGCGGATTGACGTGAGCCTCGTAGCTTGCCGCGCATTCTTCCCGCTCCGGATTTCGAGGGTCGGCGGTCGCGGAGGTTGCCGCCTCGCAGGTTGATGTTGTCATAATCCCTCAGTCTTCCGATCTTTGCGTTGCCTGCCCCAATCCCGGTCCTGCGCCCCGGCAAACAACACGGCACCCGCCGCGTAGCGCTCCCGCACACCTGTTCATTCTTCCGCGAACGGGCAAGCCACGGCGGCTGACAACGGGAATGTCTTTTGATTGGACGCGATACTTCGCCGTTCGCTCCACAATTATGGAAGAGAACAGCCAGCCGGGATGGGGGAAATTCATCTGTGCGTCATCTCGCAACGCGGCAAATGCACTTCACGCCCCGTCGTCGGGTTGCGGCACGGCAGGAACCCTCAGTCCGAGGCAAGACTCAGCGTGTGGCGAACATCCGCCCCGCGAATCCAGAAGATCACGTCCGTCGCGATATTCGTCGCGTGGTCGGCGATCCGCTCGAGGTTGCGCGAGATCAGCAGGGCGTTCAGCGCCTGCGGCGTTTGCTGGGGCTTCCGCTGGATCAGTTCCAGCAGGTCGGCCTGCGCCTTGCGATTCATCCGGTCAATCTCGTCGTCCATCAGACGCACCGTATCGGCCACCTGGGCGTCGCCGTCGAGCAGCGCCTGGAGCGCGGTACGGATCATCCGGCTGGCGTACTCGCCCATTGCCGAGAAATCCACTGGCAATTCGACCTCTTCCAGCTCAATCACGTCTCGTGTCCGAATGGCAATGCTCATCGACTGATCGCCGATGCGCTCGAGGTCCGCATTCATCTTGATCACGGCGAGAATGAAGCGCAGGTCAATGGCCATGGGCTGCTCCTTGGCCAGCAGCTCGTAGGCCATCTCATCCAGCGCCCGCTGCGCCGTATTGATGGCCGTCTCGTTTTCCCGCACGTAAAGGCAGAGCGCCGCATCCCGCTGCAGATACGCCTCGACGGAACTCTGCACAGCCTGCTGCGCCAGCGCCGCCATGGCCAGTATCTTGTCCTTCAGTTCGGCCAGTTGCTGTTGAAAGTGAATACGCGGCACACCGTTCTCCCTAAAAGCTATTGTGCCTGATTCTTTGTTACCAATGTGCAAATATCGGACGGTAACCCTCCCACGGAAGTATCAAAGCGGTAATCCGGGCGGTAATTCGGGTGGTTATCGGGCCAAACTCGAGGCATTTATCCCGATTTGAGAATCCCTTTGCGCAGCTTTCAGCCTCACCATGTTCTATCCTTGCTTCCATGACCTCTCCCGAAGCCGCCGCCAGGCGCACAACGTTCCTCGCCGGTACCCTCCGGAGCATCGACCCCGCCGAGCTTCAGGTGGCCGAAGCCTACAAGCTGATGACTGGGCTGATCGTCCCGCGGCCCGTCG
>JAJZFR010000043.1 GCA_021805265.1 Acidobacteriota bacterium
TCGTCGAAGACGCCACCGACATCATTCTCAATCTCAAGCAGATTCCCTTCAAGCTCAACGGCGACGGCCCCAAGGCGCTCTATCTCCGTGCCGACCAGCCCGGCGTCGTCACCTCCGGCATGATCGAAGCCGACGGCGATGTCGAAATCCTCGACAAGAACGTCTACATCGCCACCGTCTCCGAGGGCGGCCGTCTCGACATGGAGATGCGCCTCAAGCGTGGCCGCGGATACATCTCCGCCGACAAGAACTTCGACGCCGACCTCGGCATCGGTTTCATCCCCGTTGACTCCGTCCACTCGCCCGTCCGCCGCGTCAACTACCTCGTCGAGGCTGCGCGTCTCGGCCAGATCACTGACTACGACAAGCTCACGCTCGACATCTGGACCAACGGTGCCGTCTCCCCCGCCGACGCCCTCGGCCTCGCCGCCAAGCTGCTCAAGGACCACATGAGCATCTTCATCAACTTCGAGGAAGAGATGGAGATGGGCGGCCATGGCGACGGCAGCGGAATGCTCCTTCGCAATGACAATCTCAACCGTTCCGTCGAGGAGCTCGAGCTTTCCGTCCGCAGCTACAACTGCCTCAAGAACGCCAACATCCAGACCATCGGCGAGCTGGTCCAGAAGACCGAAGCCGAGATGCTCAAGACCAAGAACTTTGGCCGCAAGAGCCTCAACGAAATCAAGGAAATCCTCGCCCAGATGGGCTTCTCGCTCGGCATGAAGATTGACGAGCACGGCAACGCCGTCCCCGGCCCAACCAGCATCCTGCCTTCGGCTGCCCTCGCCGCCGGCTTCGGGCGCTTCGACGACGAGGACGACCTGCTCGATTCCGTGGACCTCCAACTGCCCACTGAAACGGAAAACTTCTAGCCGCCAACAACCGACCTGCGGGCCTGGCCACAGCGCTATGGCCCGCAGCCAATTTGCACCAGATCGAGCCAGTTCGCACCAATTCGCACCAAACCGAACTAATCCGTCAGGGGCCGCCCGATCCATCACGGCCACCGAAATTCGCCGAAAGAGAGCAACACTATGCGCCATCGCAATGCAGGATTCAAACTCGGACGCAACACCAGCCACCGCCGGGCGCTTTTGCGGAATCTGGTCACCTCGGTCATCATCGAAGACCGCGTCGAAACCACCATCGCCAAAGCCAAGGCCGTCCGCCCGCTCGTCGAAAAAATGATCACCCTGGGCAAGAAGGGCGACCTCCACTCCCGTCGCCAGGCGCTCGCTTTCCTGATGACTGACGAGTCCGTCACCCGCCTCTTTGAGACCGTCGCGCCCCGCTACGGCGACCGTCAGGGCGGCTACCTGCGCATCGTCAAGGCCGGCTTCCAGAAGGGCGATGGTGCCGAAAAGGCATTCATCGAACTCCTCGGAGCCGAAAAGCAGCTCGACGAAAAGCGCCAGAAACGCGCCGACATCAAGGCAAAGAAGCGCGCCGAACTCGAAGCCGAGATGGAAAAGCAGAAGCCCGAAGCGGGCGGGGAAGACGCCGCAGCATAAAGCAGTTCCACAGTAGGTATACCCAGCGGGGGTGGATATTCCCGCAGCTTTTCCTTGAGAAAAGCTGCACCTCGCAATTTTGGCTCGGGCACAGCAACTGTGAAACTGCTCTAACTGCCGCCAACCTCTTCACCCATGCAAAAAACGGTCACCGCAAGGGCCTCAGGGCCTTGCGGTGACCGTTCTTTGCTTTTACACAGCGGCAATCCCGCCCGAACAAAGGAAGCCCCACGCAGCCACCTCGCCGGAAAATCTACGCCATTTGCGAGATCGGCAGCGTCGGCAGCCCGTGCTTCTCGCCTGCCTCGGCCACCACCGCGTCCAGATGCGCCAGCACCTCGTCCGTGCTCATCGCATACATCTCCCGGCTTGCGTCGTAGCCTTCTTCCACCAGTGCTTTCAGGTAGTGCCCCGCAGTCTGCGCCGCCAGCCCGTCGGTAATCACCTTGCCGGACCGCTTCTTCTGCTCCACCCACGCCAGGCACGGCATCGCGATCCACATCGCCCGTCCGTTCACGTCAAACCGAACGTCCACTGCGTCCGCATGGCGCGTCGCAATGGCCACAATGTTCGCCTTCCACTGGCAGTGCAACTCTTCGCCGGTCCATCGGTCGGTTACTCTGAAGTCCTCGTACATACCCCCAGCCTAACGGGTTCCTCCACCCCACCGCAACTTCCCAGCCCGATTTTCATCTCCTGCCTCAACTTCTTTCGGGAAATTCCGATGAACGGAGTGAGGTAAGAAACCGTGCAGATTTCCGTTGAAGTTTCTCCCCATATCCAAAATGAAGCAGCAAACCGCGGCCTGCCTATCCACGCCTTCATCGAGAAGCTCCTCGACGCAGGCATGCACGCCCTCCACGAGCAGCAATCCATCGTGAGCGCCGTCGATCGCATCCGCGCCCTGCGCCGCTCCGACGCCGCTCCGGCAACCCACCCATGACTGACGGGATGCTCGCTCAGCCCTGTACGTCCCGGCTGAACTCCCAGCCCAGCACCATCCCCAGCGCCAGGTCCGCGCCCCACTGCGCCGGATACCGCTCCACCGGATTCGTCAGTTCGTGCGTCAATATCTGGTTCACCCGCTCCGTCAATCCCTCTTTCAGCGTATGTACGTCATCCTTGTCGATTCCATTCAGCCGCAGCCCATCCAGCGAATGATCAATATCCACCGTCACCGGCGTATACACGATCGGACCCAGCCCCGTCGGCTTGCCTGGCAGCGTACACGCCAGCCCATTCGCCTCGGCATTCAGTGTCCCGATCAGCTCCTGCACCTTCAGCCGGCCCCACTCGTAGTCATGGTGCCGATACCGCTCGTCAAAGAACCCCACAAACGCCGCTATCCCCGTCCCCGCCAGCTTCCCCGGATCGACCACCACTCCATAAATCTCCATCCGGTCCCGCTCGCTCAGCTCCGCTGACTTCTCCAGCACCTGGATTGCCGCCACCAGCGCCTCGCCCGCTTCCGCGCCGCCCGCCTGTGCCACCTCCGCCGCATACTGCGCCGTCAGCCTCGCCGCGTCCAGCTCCCGAGCGACCGCGCAACCCACCTCCGCCGCCGGATACAGCGCTCCCAGCAGCTCCCCGCTCACCGCGCCCAGTGTTGCAGCGTCCACTGCCCCTGAGGCCACTCGTCCCGCCAGCGCCGCCGCCTGCTCGTCCAGCTTGTCCACCTGCGCATTCACCGCATTCGCTTCCACCCAGTCCTGAAACATCGCCTGGCCCATATACACCGCCAGCAGCCGTCCCAGCACCTGAATCATGTTCGTCGTCGCCTCGTTCAGCGTCGCATCCACCTGGTCGGCCATCGGATTCGGCGATACGAACAGGTAAAACCGCCGCTCCTGGTTCAGATGGCCGTCCAGTCCATCCACCAGTTGCTTCGCCATTCCCAGCGGCTGATTCTGCAGAATGCCTCCGTCGGTATAGTTGAAAGTCCGCGTCCCGCCCGTCCATCCCAGCGGCTCTCCTGCCGCGTAATCCGCATACTCCCGCGCCAGATCCTTGGTCCGAAACGCCACAGGAAACGCCCCGCTCGCCACCGCCCCATCGGCAATCTCCTGCCACAGCCCAGCCGCGCGCGACGACCGCGTCAGCCCCCGCACCAGCTCGTCACTGAACCGCGTATACTCGAACGCCCCGCCGCCCAGCATCGGCAATCCGTAGTTGATTCCCGTCAGGTTGGTCAGCGCCAGCCCCAGTTGCATCGCCCCGTCCGGGCTGACCGCTCCATGCGGCCCCTGGTCCGGAATCTGCCCATTCACCGCCCCATCCACCAGCGTCGCCCGCGCCAGCTCCTCCGAACGCTGGGAAGACAACAGCGACAACAGCGCCGGATCCCCACCCTCCGCAATCGGCTTGTCCACCGTCTCCAGCAGCCTCGCCAGCGTAATCTCCTTCACCCATGTGTCATACAGCGGGTTCGCCCACGGGGCAGAATTGCCCCCGGCGTCCACAAACGCGGGGCCATCGAACAACAGCTTCTGCGCCAGGATCGCCGCCGTCATTCCCCCCGCCGAGGCTCCCGTCAACACGTCCACATAGATCGGCTGACCTTCCCCCTTCGCCGCCACCTGAGTATTGTGCTGCCGCATCGCATCCAGCAGCTCATACAGAGCGCCCGCTTCGTAACTCCCCAGCGAAACCGCTCCCGCTATCGTGATCGCCAGCCGTTTCGGTTCTCCAATCGCCATTGCAACCCCCACTCCATTGCGCCGGGCACAAAAAAACGCAGCCTCCAGCGCTGCGCACCACTCTATCCGAATTGCCGGTAATTCTACGCAACCCTCAGCAAAATTCCCTCGCCGCAGCCCGCGCCCGTTCCACAAACGCACTCACACGCGCCGCGTCCTTCCTTCCCGGAGCAGCCTCAACCCCGCTCGCCACATCCACCCCCCACGGCCTCAGCACGCGAATCGCCTCTGCCACATTCTCCGGCCTCAGCCCGCCAGCCGCAATCAATCTCACTCCGCTCTCACCGCCAAAGATCGTCCGCCGCGCCTCCGCCCAGTCAAACGGCACCCCCGTGCCGCCCACAGCCGTCGCCGTTTTCGTGTCCACCAGCACAGCGTCCAGCCCACCACCCGGCCCACCGCCCAGCCCAGCACCCGGCTTCAGGTCGGCGCGCATCGCCTCGCTTATCGCCTCGCCCAGCGCCGACACTTCCGCTCCTGCTTCAGCCCCAAAATGCACCACCCGCAACAGCCGCAATCCAGCCCCAAACCGCGCCCGCACCAGCTTCGCCGTCTCAGCCGATGTAGCCCCGCCATGCAACTGCACTCCCGTCAACCCGCACCGCTCAACCGTGTCGATGATCCGCGCAGCCTCCGCCTCGACAAACACCCCGATCCTCTCCACCCGACCCGCCAGCCGTGGAGCAATCCCCTCCACCGCCTCCACCGTCACCCGCCGAGGGCCATCCGCAAACACAAATCCCACCGCATCCGCCCCAGCCGCCACGGCAAGCTCGGCGTCCTCCAGCGTCGTATTCCCGCAAATCTT
>JAJZFR010000167.1:0-2908 GCA_021805265.1 Acidobacteriota bacterium
GGCTGATCCTCGAACCCCGGACCCCAGAGCGTGCGCAGCAACTGCGGATGTCGCATCACACGGTTCCCATTCCGCATCAGCAGCGCAAGCAGCTCGAACTCCTTCGGCGTCAGGTTCAGCACCACTCCACGCAGCGTGATCGTGTGCGTCGCGTCATCCAGATGAAACGCCCCCACTGCGAAGTGTTCTTCCTCTGCCGGCGTGTCTTCGTTGCGACGAAGATGCGCACGTACCCGCGCCAGCAGCTCCGCCATGCCGAATGGTTTCGTCAGAAAATCGTCCGCCCCTGCGTCCAGCGCTTTCACCTTCATCTGCTCCGTCGATCGAACGCTCAGCACCAGGATCGGCGTCTTCGCTATCCGCCGCACTGCCTCCGTCAACTCCAGGCCATTCATCTCCGGCATCGCGAGATCCGTGATGACCATATCCGGTACGCTCTTTTCCACCAGCGCGTATGCCTCCAGGCCATTGCTTGCGCTTTCCACCTGATACCCGCCGCTGCGCAGTGCCGTGCTCAGTACCCGGATAATCTGCTGGTCATCGTCCACTACCAGAATGCGCTTCAATATGCCTCCCCAAATTCCTCGCCACCAAGCCTGGGATACAATCTGTCGCATGGCTCCGGCACGAACAGTCAAAATCCGGATGGCGACAGTGCGGAAGTGGCTTCTCGGTTTCCTGCTCCTGGGTGGAATTGTAATTGTCTACCTCAACTGGCTCCATGTAAATGTCACCACCGTCGCTCTGACACTCCTGTTATACGTTCTGCTGGTGGCCGCGCGCGGCGGCCTCCGCCTGGCCACTGCCGTCTCTCTGGTCGCCGCTGCCGCTTATAACTTCTACTTCCTGCCTCCCATCGGCACCTTCACCATCTCTGACCCGCAAAACTGGATCGCCCTCGCCACCTTCCTCATCACCAGCATCATCGGAAGCCAGCTCTCGGAGAAGGCGCGCTCCGAGGCCCGTCAGGCGCGCGCGCGGCAGCGCGAAGTCGAGATGCTCTTTCTCCTCAGCGCCGATATTCTCCAGACCGATCAGCTCTCCACGCTCGTCGTTGCGCTTCCACACATTCTGCTCAGCGTTGTCGGCGCACGTTCCGTCGCTATCTTCCTCCTCGATGCCGATTCCCTTCATCTCGCCGGTGACATTCCCCCCGACGATCTCGACCTTGAACAGTTGCGCCAGTCTTCGCTCACCCTGGAACTCCCCGAGACCATCCGCGAATCCAGAACTCTCATTCCCGTCCGCAACGGCAACCGTCCCTGTGGACTGCTCATCTTCGACGGACCGGTTTTCTCCGACGAAACCCTCCTCGCACTCGGAAGGCTCATCTCCGTCTCCCTCGAACACGCCACCGCACTCGAACAGATGGCCGCCAGCGAAGCCCGCAAGAACGCCGAGCAGTTGCGCTCCCTCATCCTCGATTCCATCACCCACGAACTCCGTACCCCCCTCACCGCCATCAAGGGCGCTACCGGAACCCTCCTCGAAGCCGCCGATCTCTCCCGAGACGATCAGCGCGAGTTACTCTCCATCATGGACGAGGGCTGTGATCGTCTTGACCGCCTGCTCGACCAGGCCGTCGAAATGGCCCGCATCGAAACCCGTAACGTCCAGATGAATCTCTCGCCGATCCCTCTCCGCGAACTGATCGAAGAAGCCTGCGACATCTGCGAATGGGTCAATCTCGAGCATCCCATCGAGGTACAGCTCGACGGCCAACCGCGCATCCATGCCGATCTCGAAATGATGATCAAGGTCCTCTGCAATCTGATCGAAAACGCCGCCAAATACTCCGCCGCGCAGTCCCCCATTCGCATCACGGGAGGTCAGCGAAACGAAAAGATTTTCTTCAGCGTCGCCGACCACGGCATCGGCATTTACCCCGACGAAAAGGAGCGAATCTTCGAGCGCATGTATCGCTCGAAACGCCAGAACGCCACCACTCCCGGCACCGGCATGGGCCTTGCGATTTCACGTGCCATTGTCGAGGCTCACCAGGGCACGATCTCGGTATCAAGCCAGCCCGGCCAGGGTTCCGTCTTCACCGTTTTGCTCCCCGCGCCACCGTCCGGGTAGCGTTGGCCCGATCCTGAATTGTCCCATTCTGCATAAGCACGCAACCCCATTCAATCATTTGCCAATCCGCTGTTTGCACCGCGAATATAATCAGTCCAGGTGTCGTCCGCATGAGCCAGAAGTCTTGGAACGCAGTAAACTCTCGCTGACCGGCAACCACGATGTATCACGACAGGACTGGCCTTTGAATCTGCCAAACTCCATCACCATGAGCCGGATATTCATGATCCCGCTCTTGCTCTGGCTCCTGTCAGGGCATTTTCCATGGCATTCCAGTGGGGGGCTTCAGGAGATTCTCGCTTCCATCCTCTTTGTGCTCGCTTCCGTCACCGACGGCGTCGATGGTTACCTCGCCCGCAGCCGAGGACAGGTCACCACCATGGGCATCCTGCTCGATCCCCTGGCTGACAAGATCATGGTCACCTCAGCCTTCGTCGCCCTCGTCGCCTACAATCCCGATGTGGTCAAGGTCTGGATCGCCGTCATCATCATCGGTCGCGAGTTCCTCATCTCCGGCCTGCGCTCCATCGCTGCCTCCGAAGGCTTCACCATCCAGGCCAGCGACCTCGGCAAGCTCAAAACCGTCATCCAGATCGTCGCCGTCACCTCGGCCATTCTCGCTCACCGCTGGGCCGAGTGGCGCTTCGGTGGCTTCATCCTCCCCGTCCGCGCCGTCGCCGTCGCCGCCATTTACATGGCTGCTCTCGTCTCCACCATCTCCGCCGTGGATTATTTTCTTGGTTTCTGGAAAAAAATTGATCGCGCCGCGAACTCCCGTCGCGCAACCTCGATCCTGGTCAGGAAACGAGGACGCACCGCACCTGAGTAG
>JAJZFR010000167.1:3008-4985 GCA_021805265.1 Acidobacteriota bacterium
GCCCGCGCGCGGGTCTGGCGCTCGCGCTGCCGCGTTGCCGTCTCGCGAAGATTCGATAGATACGCTTTCCCCACGCCCTCGCTCGACTGCGGGACGCCCATCTCCCGGCAGCAGTCCTCGACCACTACCTTCAAATGCATCTCCGTCTTGCCCTGCAGGCGCTCCAGATTTGACTGAAACTGCCGCTGGTTCGACCGGATCGACTTCCTCAACCCCTCATCATCCTGGAAAACCGTACCAAAACGGAAGGGAAGTACCGTCGATTTCTGAAAACAGTCCGCGATGACACGCGCATGATCCACACCAGACCGCTGGTTCAGGGGATCGGATGGGTTGTATTCACTGACGACGATGGCCAGATCGCTGGCAGGATACAGAAATACCTGGTTCCCGCCGACTCCTGTGACTGACTCCAATGGAACGGGCTTGCGGTGGCGGGCGATCTCCGGAAAGGACTGCTTCTCACTCACACAATAGGCATACCATGCCATACCTGACACTCCCTGCAACGACGTCTTTCGCGCCATTTGTTCTTCAAGTTCCTCAGAAGGGAACTTCATCAACTGGTCTCGAACGGATGTGGATGCAAGCACCAAAACCAGACGCATCACCCACGGCTACGCGAATACTAGCCCCTCAAAAATACGACTGGCAATGTCTCACATGGCGAAATTTCAAAAAGAAAGCCCAAAATTACAGATCGTGTTTGCATTATGAAATCAATTTTTTACTATATGAATACAAATCGCAGTTAACGTTTCATGCGGCGCAGATATGCGCAACCCAAAACACCACCCAACGCCAACTCATTTCGATTGATCGAGCCTGGAGGAGCTTCTACCGAAGCAGATGCTGCAACAGGATCAGCAGGTAAAGATTGAACCCCACCGAAATTGCCAGCAGCACCAGCCCCAGCACGGCAAACCGGCTCATGCGCGAGCCTACCGAGCGCAGGTCCTCGACCAACTCCTGTTGTTCCAGCGTGTTGCGGTCGGTTGCTTCGCGCACGCGCTCGAGCTGATCCTCCACGCCTTTCAGCGTTGCTCCCTGTTCCGCCACGCGATCCCGAAGCTCCCGCTGCACCGTGCTCAGCTCCTGCTGGCTGGTTCGCAACTCGCCCATCTGCCGCTCGACCGGTTCCAGGTCTACCGTAACCGGGGGTGCGTGCTGCGCGTGCGCTCCCTGAGGAGCAAGAAGTGCCCCAACTGCCGTAGCCAGGTTGCCATCGAGCAGTGGCAGCAGCTTTTGCACGTAGGGTAAAGCCGTCCTCACCGCCTGCGCCAGCCGCTGAAATCCGCCCTTCGACGCCCCTTCGCTGGTCGAGGCTGGCAACTGAGCCTGTCCCTGCCCCGGCACTGGCCCCGGTATGCCCGAAGTGCTCCCGCTCCCTGCGAAGCCTGTCTCCCGCATCGTGTACGGTGCTGCGCCTGCTGCGGAACCAGGCTTCGCACCAGGCTCCACGCCCGGCCGCTCCGCCCCCGAAGCGTTCCATGTCCCCACACCAGCCCCGGTTGGGAGTCCAACTGGGGCTCCCTGGTGCTCTGGCTGGTATCGCTCTGCTCGCTCCCCGGCAACCCCCGCTGACGCTGTCCTGCCGCCCGCCGCCGGGCCGACCGGCAACGGGGAACCCCGAAATGTCCCATCCCCATACGTCGCATCCCGATACGGCGCCTCAGGGTACGTTGCATTCTGATATGGCGCGCCACCGCGCGGCGACCCCGACGGTGGTGAACTCGTATTCGATCCCTCCGGATACTCTCTGCTCGAGGCATAGGACTCGCGCCCAGCCGTCGGCCGAGGCTCAACCGCCGGTCCGCCCAGCGCCTGCAACCGTTGGCCAAGCTCGTCCAATCCGTGGTCCCGTGGATCGTTCATGAAAAACCTTTCCCTACTACTATAGCGAGGATGCGCTGGCCATACAGAATCAATCCGGCCAAAAGCCACCAAAGTCGTCCTTGACCATCGGTTTCCTGCGGG
>JAJZFR010000263.1 GCA_021805265.1 Acidobacteriota bacterium
GGCTCGAGGTGCCAGACGCGCTTGAACTCCCAGGGGTGTGCGGTGCCGTCGTACCACTGGTGGGTTCCGGCGTCGCCGTCGTAGAGGAACTTGTTGCCGATGGTGGACCAGGTGAGGCCGCCGTCGTCGGAGCGCTGCATCGTCTGGCCGAACCATGAGGAGGATTGCGAAGCGTAGATCCGGTTGGGATCGGCGGGCGAGCCTTTGAGGTGGTAAAGCTCCCAGCCGGGGAAGTGTGGCTGGGAGATTGTCCAGTCGCGGCGAGCGCCGTCTGCGGTCAGTACGAATGCGCCTTTGCGTGTGCCGACGAGAACCCTGACTTTGCTCATGGAACGCCTCACGACTCATGGAGTGAAATGGATTTTGTCTGGAAATGTACAGCAGTGGCGCGGTGGTTGCAAGGGGATATTGATCCTGACACAAGCGATGGGTCGGAAGGCTTCGGTTTCGAGGGAATTGGAGAATTTTATGGCGTTGCGCCGGGGGCTTTCACGCGCGGGGAGTTGGTGGTGGATTTGGTGGTGGGGAAGTATCCCGTGCGGGTGCGCACGTAGAGCTTGCCGTGGCCTTTGGCCTGAGCGGAGACGTTGATGCGGCGGAAGCCGGGGATGTTGCTGGGTGTGCCGGAGCGGTAGCCGAGCGTGTACTGGCTGCGGATGTCGCGCGCGACCTCGGCGGCGATCTGGTCCACTTCCTCGAGTGTGCCGGGGAAGTAGGCGATGCCGCCGGTTTCGTCAGAGAGTGTTTGCAGCGCGCGGCGGGCGTGGTGAACCTCGGAGCGCGACATCTCATCCCCGAAGAGCAGCCCGATCGAGTAAATGACCGGGCCGGAGAGCTGCTGGACGCGACGGATGGCCTGCTCGAGGTTGAGGGTCGAGGCGTTGTCTTCGCCGTCGGTGATCAGGATGATGACCTGTTTGGGATTTTTCGAGTCGGTGGCGAGCTTGTCTGCGGAGGCGACCACGGCGTCGTAGAGCGCGGTGCCGCCGCGCGCCTCGATGTGGGAAAGCCCCTGACGCAGATCGTCGATCTTCGAGGTGAAGTCCTGATCGATGTAGGCTTCGTCGGCGAAGTTGACGACGAAGGCTTCGTCTTTCGGGTTTGAGGCTTCGATGAGGTCGAGGGCAGACTTGTTGACGGCGGGCCGCTTCTTGTACATCGAGCCGGAGTTGTCCACCACAATGCCGATGGACACCGGAATGTCCTGATGCTGGAAGCTGATGAGGGTCTGCGGCTTGTCGTCTTCGAGGACGCGGAAGTTCGAGCGGTCGAGGTCCTGAACGATCTGGCCTTTGCCGTCGATCACGGTCACGTTGAGAGAGACTTCCTCGACGTTTTCCTGGAGGAGAAATCCGGAGCTGGTCTGGGTAACCTGATTGGCTGGCTGGCTGCTGGCACCGGACGCGGCGTCGGGTGAGCGGACCGGGTCAGCATCCATGAGGGATGGGGGCAGCGGTTGTTGGCGGGCGGGCTGCGCGGGTGCTGCGGGCTGGGACTGCGCGGCGGGCTGGGTCTGCGCAGCAAGGCGGACAGCAGCCGGAACCAGCAGCATCAGCGCGGCGAAACAGGCGAACTGGAGGCGAACAGAGGAGCTGGGCATAAGCTGATGACGGGTACGGAATTCACTTGGTGCCGTGAGTGAGTCAGGGCGAAGAAGCTCCTGATGAGAGCCGCCGCGCGGACCACCGCCTGTATACCACTTTACGCCAAAGGATCAAAACCCGGCAGGGACAAAAGCGTCTCAGGAGGGGGAAGCGAGTGGGCGACCCCAGAGGGCGCTTTTGGAGCCTCCGGAAAGGCGACCAGGAAGGGAAAATGAGGCGAGCGGCCAAGCGGCAAAGGGCAACCAGGCCTGGGATACAATCGACCAGAGTCATGGAAATGCGCGGAAGCAGCGGACGGAAGCGTGCCAGTGAATCGGGCCGTTTGCGGAGCGTTGTTCGGCGTGGGCGAGCGCGGGCTTATGGTTGCGTTCGAGTGTCGGCACTGGCGCTCGGGACGGTCTTGTCCGCATGTTTTCTGGCCGCGCAGTCGCCGCCGGCGGCGAGGGTGGTGCTGGACGCGGCGCACGGCGGTGAGGATGTCGGCGCAACCCTCGCCGACGGCTCAGGTTCGGTCCAGGAAAAGGCCGTGACGGTGACGCTGGTTCAGCAGCTTCGGTCGCTCCTGGGCGCGCGGGGATTTTCCGTGGTCCTCACCCGGACGGGCGACGGAACTGTGGACGCGGATTCGCGAGCCTCGACCGCCAACCACGCCGGAGCCTTGGCTTGCCTGAGCCTCCACGCGACGGAGGCAGGCTCCGGGGTTCACCTCTTTGTTTCTTCCGTGGCACCCTCCCCGGAGGCGCTGCTGACACCGTGGAAGACGGCGCAGTCGGCGCGCGTGACGCAGAGCCTGAAGCTGGCCAGCGAACTGAACAACGCGCTGGCTGGCGCGGAGGACGGAAACCAGGGCGACTCTGGTACCCAGGGTGACTCTGGTACCCAGGGCGATTCGGGTATCCAGGGCAAAGGGACCGCGGCGCCGGGGAGCGCAATTCCCGTGACGCTGGGGCGGACGACGCTGCCTGGGATCGACAGCATGATGTGCCCGGCGGTTGCGGTCGAGTTAGCCCCGCTGCGCGATGCGAAGGGCAAGATCGTCCTGGATGTGACGGCGAGCGACTACCAGAGGCGGGTGTTGGGCGCGCTCGCTGCCGGGCTGCTGGCGTGGCGCGGCGATGCTGAGGGGGGAAACCCGCGATGACGCCACGCTACCAGAAGATATTGTTTTTTGTGTTGCTGGTGGGGTCGGTCACGATGGCTGCGGTGCTGGTGCGCCTCAGGGAGCGAGCGCATGACCGTCTGCTGGCCAGCGCGGACCCATCGGCCACCAGCGCGGCAGCGTTGGCCCCAACCGAACAGGCGACGCTCATGGTGGCCAACGACACCGACGGAACGCTGCTGGCCGAGGCGATTGCCTTGCCGCTGCCGCAGGATCCCGGAGCACGAGCGCGAGCCGTGCTGAACCGCTTGATGGAGATGTACGCCGCGCCGGGCGCGCTCCATCCGGTGCCTGCTGCTGGCCAGGCGGCTGAGCGGGCTGGGGTACTGGCTGGCGTGCAGGCTGGAGGACCGACCCGGAACCCCGCCATCGAACAGGTCTTTCTCATGCCCGTAAGTGGCGGCAAGAGCGGCGAGCAGATTGCGGTGGTCAATCTCTCCGGGAGCTTTGCGGCAAACCATCCTTCGGGGCTGGAGACGGAGACGCTGACGGTGCTCTCGATCTGCGCCACACTCCACGCGACTCTGCCGCAGGTGGCGGAGGTGCGGTTTCTGGTGGATGGGGAGGCTCGCGCGACGCTCCACGGCCACGCCGACCTGACCCAGACCTACCTGACAGCGGCGGTGCCCCCTAGCGGCACCCAGACCGGTGCCCAGACCGGTGCCCAGACCGGCGTCCAGACCAGTGTCCGGACCAGTGTCCGGACCAGCGCCCAGACCAACGCCCCAGCCGCTGGAGGCGCGCGATGAGCGTCGCGGAATCCGTTACGGAGCTGGCTTCGGGTCCGGTGATTGGCGTCTTCGACTCCGGCTTTGGCGGGCTTACCGTGCTGCGAGCGCTGGTCGAGCGCATGCCCCAGGCGCGGTTTGTGTTTCTGGGAGATACGGCGCGGCTGCCATACGGGTCCAAGTCGCAGCGAACGATTGCTCGGTACGCGGCCGAGAGCGCGCGGTTTCTGGTCGAGGAGCAGCGCGCGGAGTTTCTGGTGATTGCCTGCAATACGGCGAGCGCGCTGGCGCTCGATGCGATTGAAGCGGCAGTGCCGGTGCCTGTGCTGGGCGTGATCGAGCCGGGCGCGGAGGCGGCGGCGGCGCACACAAAAACCGGCAACGTGATGGTGATTGCGACCGAGGCGACGGTGGCCAGCCACGCCTACGCGGCGGCCTGCGGGCGGCGCGGCGTGCGCGCCGTGGAAAAGGCGTGTCCTCTGCTGGTCCCGCTGGTCGAGGAGGGTTGGACCGACCATCCGGTGACGGCGGAGGTGGTGCGCATCTATCTGGCCGAGCTGCTGGAAGCCGCGCGCCATGCGGGTCTCCAGCCGGATGCCCTGGTGCTGGGGTGTACGCATTATCCGCTGCTTCGTGGGGTGATCGAGCGCAGCGTGCCGGAGGGCGTAACTGTGATCGACTCGGCGGAGGCTACGGCTGCGGAAGCGGCGCGGAGGTTGGCGACGCGGGTTCGTGGCGTAGCCTGCGAGACGGTCGAACCAGCCGCAGGACCGCAGATTCGCTGTTTTGCAACGGACTCCGTGGCCAAGTTCGAGCGGCTGGGGTCGCGCTTTCTCGGCCACCCGGTAGGCGTGGTGGAGCTGGTAGATCTGGGCGGCTGATCAGGAGCCGGGAAAGCTGACAGCAATCGAGTTATCCGGCTGCTATTCTGGTAGGCGGATGCCGGGCGACTGGCGATGTCGAAGAGGGAAAGGCGCGAGCGATGAGCGATGAAGTGAAGATGACCGATGTGTTGAATCTGACTGGCAAGACGGCGGTGGTCTTTGGGCTGGCCAACAAGCGTTCGATTGCGTGGGGGATTGCCCAGCGGCTTCACTCGGCTGGCATGAAGCTCGCGATCTGTTACCAGAACGAACGCATGAAGTCCGAGGCGCACGATCTGATCGGCGAGCTGCCCGGCGCGGACGGTTTCCAATGCGACGTATCGAGCGACGCGGAGATTGCGGCTTTGTTTGAGCAGTTGAAAGAGCGCTACGGCAGGCTCGACGCGCTGGTTCACGCCGTGGCCTTTGCGCCCAGCGAAGACATGAAGGGCGAGTTCCTCAACACCAGCCGCGAAGGCTTTCGCATCGCCCACGATGTGAGCGTGTATTCGCTCATCGCGGTCACGCGAGCGGCGGCTCCGCTGATGGCCGAAGGCGGCTCGGTGATGACGCTGACCTACTTTGGCGCGGAAAAAGTGGTGCCTCACTA
>JAJZFR010000090.1 GCA_021805265.1 Acidobacteriota bacterium
TGCGTGGGGGCCGTTGCAGCGAAGTGGTTCCCGCATTGCAATAAGCCGGCCTGTGTTGAACGCGGAATTCCTGAGACGGTCCGGTGCGGAGTCATGCGCGGTCCCGCGATATGGAACGGGAGATGGAATCTGGCGGTGGCTCAGTTGCGGATAGTTTCGAGCAATTGCTCGATGTGGCGCTGCTGGTCGGCGGTGAGCGGGAGGAGGGGCGCGCGCGGGCGTCCGCCGTAGTAGCCGTTCCAGTCGCAGGCGTATTTGAGGCCGGCAATGCCGAGCTGTCCGCCGATCATGGCGGCGGCTTCCGCGATGCGCTGTTGTTTGTTGAGGGCGAGGGCTTCGTCGTGTTCCTTCCAGGCGGAGTAAATCTCCTGGCAGGCCTGGGGTGCGCAGGCGGCGAAGGCCAGCACGGCTCCGCCGGCACCGGCATCGAGGGATTCTTTGAGATTGGCGACGGAGCCGTTGAGCACCTGGAAGCCGACCTCGCGGGTTCGCGTCCTGAGCGCGGGCGCAGGGGGTGCGACGGCGGTTGCGACGGAGCTGGAGCCTGTGCCGGAGCCGGTGCTCGATCCGGTGCTCGATCCGGTGCTCGAGCTGGCGCTCGAGATCAGGTCTTCGGCGGAGATGAAGGTTGCGCTTTCGGTGGGTTTCCGGCTGATCCTGCGTGCGGTGACGGCCTCGAAGACGGGGGTGACAGTGGCGCTGTGGCGCGGGGCGTTGCGGGTGGCCTGGACGACGGCGCGGATGCGCTCGACCGAGCCGCTGGATTCCTTGAGACCGCGGATATTCGGGTGCTGGGCCAGCTCGGCGACGACCTCGAGAGGGATTTCAGCGGCCGTGAAGCGGGGGATGGAATAGAGCAGGACGGGGAGCGGCGAGCGGTCGGCGACCATGCGGTAGTAGTGGAGCAGCGCGGCGTGGGTGAGCTGGGGGCGGTAGTAGCAGGGATTGCGGACCAGAACGGCGTCGTAGCCGAGGGTAGCGGCGTAATGGGCCAGGTCTACGGTTGCGTGGACGCTTTCGCGCCCGATGCCCGCGACCAGAACCTTTTCGTCGCTGGCGGACTCGATGGCGACGCGCAGCACTTCACGAGACTCGGCGTCGTCGAGCGCGACCGCTTCCCCCGTGGAGCCGAGCACGACCAGGCCAGCGAGCATGGTGCGGGAGTAGCGGGCGACGTTGTGTTCCAGCTTGCGCAGATACAGGCGCTCGTCCAGGTAGAACGGCGTGGGGACGGCGGCGAAGACACCCTCGAATAGCATGGATATATTTTAGAGCCTTGATTCCCTTCACTGAGAGCAGGAAAATCCGTCTTCCGCGCACAGTGGTTATCCCGTACACTTTCGATAAGCGCGCCCCCGTTTTTTTGCCGGGCCGATGTGCGCGACCCATGGAGGAAACGATGGCCGAACGGGAAGCATTGCCAACCATGGAAGAGGAAGACGAAGACGAACCGGTCGTCGAAATCGAAGAAGAGAGGATTGCCGAGCTTCCGAACCAGGCCTTCTGGGTGATGGTACATACGCTGATCGCGGCTGGCTCGTGGGTTGCCATGCTGGTGGTGGTGACGCTGTTTCACCCCTTGGTGGTGCCGGTTGCGGTGACCACGGCGCTTTCCTTTACGGTGCCGTTTCTGGTGGGCAACATCTTCAATCGTTTCAAGCAGAACGATATGGGTTCCCATCTGTGGCTGGTGGCGGTGATCTGGTTCATGAGCGTGGTTCTGTGGGTGCTGGACATGCCGACGGGGCCGAACCAGTGTTACCACTGCGATGCTTCGCAGAAGATACTCCTCACCTTTGCCAGCTTCACCCAGGACAGCGGACTGATCGACGGGCAGGGCCGGCTGGTGGGAACGTGGCCGACGGTGGCGCTGATCGGCTACGCGATCGGGTCGAAGATGGCGCTGAAGCCCAAAGGAATCTGAGGCGATTGCGGTGCTTCAGGCATTTTCCGGAATACTGTGGACGTTCAGAAGGGCGTCGGGATGGATTTTCCTGAGGGAACATCCAACTCGGCATTGTGGTTTGGGTTTACACCATTCCGGAAAATGCTCTACTCGATCACACCAGTTACCAAAAAGCTGTAGTCTCCCGCAGGCAACAGGAATCCCGCCTGTCCCTCGCGCGTGGAGTGCCTGATCTCCGCAGCAGCAGGGATAGGTTTGCCGTGGATGATGAAGCGTGCCGCCTGGGTGGAGTCGAGCGGAAGCCAGCCCTGGCTGTTGGCGGGGATGGTGAGATGCCAGTAGGCTTTGCCCTGTGCGACGCGCCAGTTGGACTGAATCTCACCATATGGCGAGGGATAACGCAGGTCGAGTGAGCCGAGCCTGGCGGAGAACGCCGGGTGGAGCAGGATGGTGTGGAAGCCTGCGTCGAGCGGTGAGGCGTCAATGCCCGCGGCGTAGCGGTAGACCCAGTCGGCAACCGCGCCGTAGGCGTAGTGGTTGTAGGAGTTCATGCTGGGGTCGCCCTTCATCTGGTCGCCGTTCCAACGCTCCCACATGGTGGTTGCGTCATGATCGACCAGGTAGCCCCAGGATGGGTACTGCGTGTTGAGCAGTAGCCTGTAGGCGAGATCGGCGTGGCCGGTGTCGGTGAGCACGGCGAGCAGGTAGGGTGTGCCGAGGAAGCCGGTGGCGAGCAGGTCGTGGTTGGCGTGGATTTTCCGGACCAGTTGATCGGCGACGGCCTGGCGCATGGCGTCGGGGACGAGATGCATGGCCAGGGTGAGGACGTAGCCGGTCTGTGTATCCGGGCTTTGGCTGACGAGGTTGGGGTTGTTGACGGCCATTCCCGAGCCGTGAGCGCTGGCTCCGGGGATGAAGCCGTCGGGGTGAACGAAGGCTGCCTGATAGGCGGTTTGGATTTTTTCAAAGAGCGCTCTGTAGCGCTGTTCATCGTCGGTTTTGCCGAGGGCGTGGGCCATCTGGCGCATGAGCGTTACATCGTAGGCCCAGTAGGCGGTGGCGACCAGCGGATATTTCGTTGGGCCTTCGGGTGAGAGCCAGTCGCCAAAGGAAATGCCCGCGTTTTTGGTCCAGAGAGAGTCGGGATTGGTGCGCTCGATGGCGTCGAGGTAGCGGGTCATCGCGGGCCAGTTCTGTTCGAGGATAGTGGTGTCGCCGGTCTGGATCCAGGAGGTCCAGGGGATGATGACGCCGGCGTCGCTCCAGCCCGCGCCGGATTGGGAGGAGGGCGTGACGACGCCGGGAGCGTAGATGCCGAAGAGGCTGCCGGCAACGTCGGTCGCGGGCGCGCTGCCCGTCTGTGTGCCGCGAATGTCGGCGGTGTATTTGCGGCTGAATGCGGCGAGCTGCATGTTGTAGCTGGCGGCGCGCCAGAAGACCTGAGCGTCGGCGGTCCAGCCGAGGCGCTCGTCGCGCTGGGGGCAGTCTGTGGGTACGCCGACGAAGTTGGATCGCTGCCCCCAGAGAATGTTGCTCCAGAGCTTGTTGAGGAGGTCGCTGCCGGTTTTGAGTTGCACGGCGAAGGCGGCATCGGTGTGGAAGACGACGCCGACAACCTGATCGAGCGGGAGCTTCTGGGCGAGGCCGGTGATTTCGAGATAACGGAAGCCGTGGAAGGTGAACCGGGGCTGGAAGATTTCGGTACCGTGGCCGGAGAGGATGAACTTGTCAGTGGATTTTGCGGTGCGCAGGTTGTCGGTGTAGAGGGAGCCGTCGGAGTTGAGGATTTCGCCGGTGCGGACCCGGACGGTTGCGCCGCGCGGGCCGCTGAGCGGGATGCGTTCAACGCCGGCGAAGTTCTGTCCGAAGTCGTAGAGGAAGACGCCGGGGCGCGGCTCGGAGACGGATTTTGCGGTGAGCAGTCGCTCGACGCGGATCGGCTCGAAGTTCTGTGCTTCGAGGACGACGGATTGAAGATCGGGATGGTGGATTTCGGCGGGGGTCCAATGGGCGGCATCGAAGCGTACTGTGTTCCAGTTGGGCTGTTCGAGGCGGGCGTCCTCCGTTTCGCCGTCGTAGATTTCAGCTTTGAGGATCGGGGATTGCGATGCCTGCCAGTTTTGGTCGGTCACGATCCACTGGACGCTGCCGTCGGCGAAGACGATCCGTAGCTGAGCGAGCAGGGAAGGCGGTGCCTGGCCGTAGACGTTGGGCTGCTGGAACCATTGCAGAGGGGTCGAGTACCATCCTGGAGCGAGCAGCGCGCCGAGGGCGTTTTCGCCCTGGAGGAGATGTGCGGTCACATCGTAGGTCTGGTAGACGAGGCGCAGGCGATTGTCTGTCCAGCCGGGCGAGAGTATCTGGTCTCCCGCCGGGTGGCCGTTCACGAAGAACTGATAGGCTCCGAGGGCAGTGACGTAGAGACGGGCTGAGACGATGGGCTGGTGAATGGCGAAGGTGTGGCGGAGGGCTTTGACGGATTGGGCGGGCCATGGATCGCCGAGCGGCTCGGCGGCCTGCTGGCGGGCTGCGGGTGTGGCCGAGACAGGCGCAAGCCAGGAGGCATCTTCGGAGGGACGTGTTGCTGAGGACCAGCCAGCCTGAGGATGGGTCGAGACCCTCCAGCCGGTCGTGGTGTCGGTGCCAGTGGCGTAGCTGGTGATGGCTCCATCGCCCGCTTCGAGGAGCAGCGTTGCGCTCATGGGCGGGGCGTCGGTGGGGTCGGCGCGTTTGGGATCGACCTGATACTGGATGGTTTCAATGGCAAGAAGATTTTGACCGGAGTGTACGGCGTCTGTGATGTCCAGGCGCACATATTTCTTCCATGGGAGTTGCTTCCAGGGCGGCAGCGGCGCGCCGGTGGCGACGGGTTTGCCGTTGACCCAGGCGGAGGCTACGTCCTGTCCGGTGAGGTAGAGGATAACGTGTTTCGTCGAGGCGCCAGCGGGAAACGGGAAGCGATAGGCCAGGCGGAGCTGGCCGTTCGAGTCGGCGTGGGCGCTGGCCGGGTCGGGGGTGGTGATCCAGGCGGCGTGCGCGGCGCGGAGGGCGAACTC
>JAJZFR010000375.1 GCA_021805265.1 Acidobacteriota bacterium
ATTTCCGCTTCCCCTCACTCGACCATCATCATCCTGCTGGAGGAGCTGCCCGCATGCCATCGCTTCGTGATCTTTCCGTCTCCCGTAAATTTACCCTGGCCTTCGGCCTGGTCTGCCTTCTGTGTGCCTTGCTGGGGACTTTGACCATCGTTTCCTTTCGCTCGGTCACGTCGAAAGCCGCGGATGTGCGCGACAATGCGCTGCCGTCAATTGCCGCGCTGGGGTCGGTCGAGGCCAGCTTTGACGCCACGCGTCGGTACGCGCTGGCTTTGCTGCTTTGCCCCACGCCGGAGTGCAAAAGCGAAAAGTTGCAGGCATTCACGAAAGCCTTGGGGGACTATAACCAGGCTATAAATGCCTATGCCCCGATGGTCCACTACCCAGGCGAGCAGGATATATTCCAGGGCTTCAAAAAGGACGCTGAACAGTCAAACGTCATTTCCTTGAAGGTGCTTGCTGATGTGAACAGCAACAACCTCGGCGATGCGTTGGACCTGATTATGGCGGACTCAACGGTGCGCATTTATGACGGTGCCATCGCAGGCATCACGAAAGATCGGGAGCTGAACACGCGATTCGGCGCGGCGAGCGCGACGGAAGCCGTGCAGACGGCGAGCCGCTCGACCTGGATCACGGTTGGGGTATCTGCAATTGTTCTGCTGCTTTGCATCGGTACGGGGATGATGCTGACGCGCTTGATTGCTCCGCCGCTTGCGGCGGTGACGGCGGCGCTCGAGCAACTGGCGGAAAGAGACCTTACGGCGAGCGTCGATGCGGTCGGGACTGACGAGGTCGGCAGGCTATCCGCCGCGCTCAATCGCTGCGTGGCCTCGATGCGCTCCGTGATCGAGTCGGTGGCTCATGGCGTGAGCACGCTTTCGTCGGCCGCCGAGGAGTTGAGCGTCCGCTCGACCGAGACCAGCGGTAACACCCATGCCCAATCCGATAAAACCAACCAGATCGCCGCTGCTGCGCAGGAGATGACCGCGACCATCGGCGAGATCAGCCAGAACGCCGAGGCCGCCGCAGGAGCCAGCCGTCAGTCCGCGGAAAAGGCCAACGAGGGCGGCGTAGTCATGCAGTCCGCAGCCGAGACCATGCAGCGCATCTCGACGGCCTCCGCCTCGGTCTCGGGCAAGATGACCGAGCTGGCAACGCGCTCGGTCGAGATCGGCAAAGTGGTCACCGTGATTCAGGACATCAGCGAACAGACCAACCTGCTGGCGCTGAACGCGGCCATCGAAGCCGCCCGCGCGGGCGAGCACGGTCGGGGATTTGCCGTCGTCGCCGGCGAAGTGCGCCGCCTGGCAGAGCGCACCCGCTCGGCCACTCAGGAAATCTCCGCCACCATCGAAAGCATCCAGGAAGAGACGCGCCAGACGCTGGACCTGATGCAAGGCTCCCAGGTCGCGGTCGAGAACGGCATCGACGAGACCTCCCGCGCGCGAAACAGCCTCGAGGCCATCATCGCCTCGGCCCGCGAGGTCGAGCACATGATTCACCTGATCGCGACCGCAGCCACGGAACAGACCGCGGCGGCAGGGGAAATCTCCGAATCCGCCTCGCAAATCTCCCAGCTCGCCACGGAAAACTCCCACGCCTCGGAAGAAACCGCCGAAGGCTGCAAGCAGCTCACCGTGCTGGCCAACGATCTCGATGGCGTCATCCGCCAGTTCCGGATCGAGGGAGAAAAGCAGTCGGGCGGGCGCTGGAAAGGCTCGCAGAAACCCTTGGCGGGCACTGCCGCTTACCGCCCTGTCTGAGTCGTGCCAGGGATCGAACCCTTCCTGACATTGCATGAGCATTCCTCCCATCCGCCGGGCTTCATCCTCCGGCGGATGCTTTTTTCATCGAGGCTTTTCCTTCGTTACTTTTCCCTCGATCAAGCCCGGCGTCCCGGATTGCGCTCTTCCCAGGCAATTCGCGAGCAACCCTTTATCGCGTCCGGAGCGTCACTGTGTTAGCCTCCGTTTGAGGAGAGGTGTCCCTGATTTGAACAATCCCGTCCCAGCACAGCCTTTCCCTGTGGAGATTCGCGCATGAGCGCCGTGAAATATGACCTGATTGTGATCGGCTCCGGCCCCTCGGGCCAGCGTGCCGCTGTCGCCGCCTCCAAGCTGAAGAAGCGTGTCGCCGTGATCGAGTCCCGCTCGGTGGTCGGCGGGGTGTGTGTCAACACCGGCACCATCCCGTCCAAAACCATGCGCGAGGCCGTGCTTCACCTCTCCGGCTACAACTACCGCACCGTCTACGGGATGAACTATCGGGTCAAGGAAAAGATCACCATCGACGATCTTGCCTTTCGCGTCCAGGGCGTGATCAAGACCGAGATCGACGTGACGGAGGCGCAGCTCTCCCGCAACGGCATCGATGTGATCCACGGCATCGCCAGTTTTGTCGATCAGCAAACGGTAAAAGTCACGGGCGTGGAGAACGAGACAACCCTGCAATCGGACCGCATCATTCTGGCGGTGGGCACCAAACCGGCAAGTTCAGACCACGTTCCAATCAACGGAACGACGATCATCAACAGCGACCTGATCATGAATCTTCCCAAGCTGCCGCGCACCCTGATCGTGGTGGGCGGCGGCGTGATCGGTGTCGAGTATGCCTGCATGTTTGCCATTCTCGGGGTTCGCGTCACCGTGATCGAGAAGCGCAACCGTCTGCTCGAGTTTGCCGATCAGGAGATTGTCGAGACGCTCAGCTATCACCTGCGCGACAGCCGTGTGACCATGCGTCTCGGGGAGGAGCTGGACAGTGTCGAGGAGTTGCAGGATGGCACGGTGGTGGCCAACCTGAAGAGCCAGAAAAAGGTCTCCGGCGACGCGCTGCTCTATGCCGTGGGCCGGCAGGGCAACATCGACGATCTCAATCTGGATGGGGCAGGGATCATCGCCGATCCGCGAGGACGCATCCCGGTAGATGAAAACTTCCGCACCAACATCCCCAACATCTTTGCCGTGGGCGACGTGATCGGCTTCCCGTCGCTGGCATCGGTTTCGATGGAGCAGGGCCGCATCGCCGTCGCGCGCGCCTTCAACGACATGAACACCATCTCGAACCCCAGTTTCTACCCCTACGGCATCTACACCATTCCCGAGATCAGCTTCATCGGCAAGACCGAGGAGCAGTTGACCGAGGAGGACGTTCCGTATGAGGTGGGGATGGCCTACTATCGCGAGGTAGCGCGAGGCCAGATTCGCGGAGACACCACCGGGCGCCTCAAGCTCATCTTTCACCGCGATACGCGCAAGGTTCTCGGGGTCCACATTATCGGCGAAGGGGCCAGCGAGCTGGTGCATATCGGCCAGGCTGTGATGACGCTGGGCGGCACGGTGGACTACTTCATCGAGACCGTCTTCAACTACCCGACGCTGGCCGAGTGTTACAAGGTTGCTGCGTTCAACGGCGTGGGACGGCTGCATCGCTACCAGAGCGAGTAGACTTTTTCCGGACGGTCCAATCTCGCCTGTTCAGGACATGCCTTGCCGATATAGAATTTGCTGTTTTCCGGAGGTTCCGATGACCGCTGCGGTTGGCGTAGTGATGACCGAACATATCGTTGCCGGCAGGCTGACCGGCGACCTTGGGCACCAGACGCTGGTGGGTGATCGGCTTCGCTATCCCGAGGACCTCAGCGAAACCGAAGCGCTCATCGGCGTACCGACCAATGAACTCTACGAGCTGCTGGCCGGGCTGATCGAGCCGCTGGCCAGGGCTGGAGATGAGCCGCTCGCGGCCATTGGGATCGCCGTTCCGGGGGTGGTGCGCAATGGCGTGGTCGAGGATGCGCCGAATCTGGCACAGATCAAGGGCCTGCGACTGGCCGAGGCGCTCGAAGCGGTGCTCCGCGCCCATGGCGTATCGGCTCCGGTGCATGTCTTGAACGACGCCGACTCGGTTGCCGCGGGCCTGGCCGCGCACGGCGGTCATCTGGACCGGCTGATTCGCGTCTGGACTCTGGGCAACGGCATCGGCTACGGTCGCTGGCCGATTGCCGATGGTGTCTGGGAGGGCGGGCATACCGTGGTCACGCTGGACCCGCGCGAGCGTTACTGCGGATGCGGCGGGATCGGACACATTGAAGGCATCATGGGCAACCGCGCCATGCGGCTGCGCTTCCTCGATCTCGAACCGGAGGACATTTTCGCCAACGCAAAAGCGGGCGACCAGCGCTGCCGCGAGTTTGTCGATCTGTGGCATCGCGCGCTCGCCGCCGGGTGCGCCTCGGCGATTCATCTGGGCGGGCCGGGCAAGTTCTACTTCACCGGCATCAATGTGCGCTTCCTCGACCTGAAAGTCCTCAAGGAACACCTCGAGAGCATGGTGCGCATGAGTCCGCTGCAAAGCTATTCGCTGGAGGTGCTGCCAGCCGATGACGCGACCAGCGTGCTTGGCGCGGGGGTTGCCGCACTGCGCGCGCGGCAGAACTGGTAGCCGCGAAGCCTGGAATTAAGGGACCTGATCCTGCCGGTTGGCTGACTGCTCCGCATCGGGCCTACTTTTCCGCTCCCCCTTTGCGTAGAATTATCCGCGCCCGGCGCATGATGTAACCATTGGGTCGGTTTGCAACCCTCGCGCAAAGGCGTCAAAGGTTGCAAATTAACCCACGTATGCAGAAAAAAGGGCAAAATCTCGCGCCTTTTGTTCGCCTTTTCCTTGTAAGCCTATTGTAATCAACAACAGGGAGAAAATAATCTGCACTGTAAGCAGTGCAAAAAGCGCGAACAAGCTACTTTTCGTCTTTGCGCTGCAACTTCCCAGGCCGAAGCATCGAACCCGGCTGGCCACCAGTCTTGATGGCCTTTTCGCGGATGGTATGGACAGATTTGGGTGCCCAGATCCCCCGGCACTTTGGGGACCTGGGTGGGAGCCTGAGAAGCCTGCTCGACTGCAGGATGGAAATGCTAATACTTGCGCTGATAGGTCTTCGAGAGCCGG
>JAJZFR010000070.1 GCA_021805265.1 Acidobacteriota bacterium
CAGGTGCCTGTCGTCCCCATGGCGCTCAGCGGCGTCTACCACCTGCTGCCCATGCACACAAAACACATCTTCCCAACCCAGCTCTGGCTGCGCGTCGGCGCGCCCATCGATACCAGAGGTATGACCGCCCGCGACACCGACGCGCTTACCAGGCAGTTACACTCAGCCATCGACGCTCTGCGGGTCGAAGCCCGGAACTGAATCACACACTCGCTCGAATCATCAACGATCACACAGCTTCAGTACCCCGCCGCCTTCCCGAAGTGGCTGCGATGGTCCTGCCCACCCAGCAATTCGCCCGTAGCCGGATCGACCGCAATGCACTCGCCATTCGACCAGCGTCGCGTCGAAACCGCAAGCGTGTAACCGAGTGACTGTAACTCCGTCTGCGTCGCTGCGGAAAATCCCGGCTCCAGATACAGCTTGTCCGGAAGGTACTGGTGATGAAAGCGCGGCGCGTCCACCGCCTGCTGGATGTTCAATCCACCCTCCGCCGCCGACAGAAATATATTCGCCACCGTCGTAATAATCCGCGCGCCACCCGGCGAGCCGAGCACGTAGCGCAGCTTGTCCCCCTCCGTCACAATCGTCGGCGTCATCGATGACAGCGGACGCTTCCTCGGCGCAATCGCATTCGCCGGACCCTGGATCAGCCCAAACATATTCGGCACGCCCATCTTCGCCGCAAAATCATCCATTTCGTCATTCAACAGAAAGCCCAGCGGCCCCACCGTCACGTCCGATCCCCACGCATTGTTGAGCGTCGTCGTTACCGAAACCGCGTTGCCTTCCGTATCCACCACCGAGTAATGCGTCGTGTCCGGCGACTCCGTGCGTTTCCCCGCCGTCGCGGGCGGCGGCGGAAGAAATCCTGCCGGACGCTTCAACTCTGCCGAGGGCGTCGCGCGATCTGTAATCGAGCTTCGCCACGCGTCCGCATATTTCTGCGAGGTCAGCGCCGCCACTGGAATCTCGTTGTAATCCGGGTCCCCCAGATAATCCGAGCGGTCCATGTACGCGCGCCGATACGCTTCCGTAATCAGGTGAATCCACGCCGTACTGCGGTCGCCCAGCGTGTTCAGGCGATAACCGTCCAGCATGTTCAACGCGCTCAACAGCACCACCCCGCCAGAGCTGGGCGGCGGTGCGCTCAGCACCGTGTACTGGTGATAGCGGCCCACCAGCGGCACCCGCTCCACCACCTGGTATTGCGCCAGGTCTTCGCGCGTAATCAGCCCGCCACCCTTTTGAATCTCCGCCGCAAGTTCCGCCGCCAGCTTGCCGTGATAAAAATCCTCCGGATTCGCCGCAATCCTCTCGAGTGTCCGCGCCAGCTCTGGCTGACGAAACCTGTCGCCCGCCTTGTAGTAATCGCCATCCCGCTGAAAGATGCGCTTCGAATCCGCGTACCGCGCCAGGTCAGAGTCATGCATCTCCCCTGCTTCTTCCTCGGTAATCACAAAACCCTGCGCGGCCAGCCGAATCGCCGGAGCCATCACCTTCGCCAGACCCAGCTTGCCGTATTTTTTCTCCGCATACGCCAGCCCCGCAACCGAACCCGGTGTTGCAATCGACCGATAGCCCGTAATGCTTCCGCCAGGGTCGTCCGGCGCGCGCACATCTCCCTTCGCGTCCAGGTACATATTCGCCGTCGCCGCAATCGGCGCCTGCTCGCGAAAATCGATAAACGTAGCGTGCCCGTCATGCATCCGCAACAGCATGAATCCACCGCCGCCAAGGTTCCCCGCAATCGGATGCACCACCGCCAGCGCAAACCCCGTCGCCACCGCCGCATCCACCGCATTGCCGCCCGCCTGCAACACCTCAAGCCCCGCATCCGATGCCAGATGATGCACGCTCACCACCATCCCGTGCCGTGCGCGCACTGGCTGCTCGTGAAGGTAATCAAGCGCGCCCGTCGCAGTCTGCGCAAATGCCCCCGCGCAAGCGAAAAACAAAAAACAAAGAAGAGAAAAAAATCTCTGTACTCGTAGCAACGGATACCCCCTGAAAATGAATGAATGCTCACTGCAAACGAACGCCTTGCAACTGCAAAATTCTGCGCACTACCACTTCGCTTCAAAAACTCGAATCTGCTCTTCCAGCTTCCACTGCGCCGCAGCCTTCGCGTTGTCATCGAGAAAGCTCGCGCACTTCTCGCTCAGCTTCGCCGCGCCCAGAGGCTCCCGCGCACACGCCGCCGCCGGAGCGCCAAAGTCATCCGGCTTCGCCCACAAGCTTTTCCCCGGCAGAAACGTATGTTCCATGCTGGTCCGCGCCATCTCCTTCAACTCCCCATAACTCAGCGAAAACTCCTCCGCCGCGCGCACGTACTCGTGCGTCAGATCGATGCGGCTCACCCCTTCATCATCCGTCGAAAGAGCAACCGGAACCCTCGCGCGTCGATACTCCGGCAGCGGATGATCCTTGCCCTCGATGCCCAGAATTCCGTCGTTCGACGTCAGGTTGATTTCGATCATCACATGCTTCAACGCCAGTTCCTTCAACAGCGCTTCCGGATCGTCCTCGTACATCACGTCCACCCCGTGCCCTATGCGCTCGGCGTGGCCCAGCTCCACCGCCTGGCGAATATGGAAGCGCAGCCCATCCGGCGGCACCAGCCCCGGCGCCAGCTCCCCCGCGTGCAGCGAAATATGCACCTTCGGATACACCGAGTGAAGATAGTCCAGCATCTTCATCTGCTCCGTGTAATCGCGTATCGAAACGTATCCGTCCTCCGGCATCACAAAGTTGATCCCCACAAACTCCGGAATCTTCGTGATCGCTTCAAACCCAAGCAGCGTCTGCGCAAACACCTGCTGCGGCGGATACCCGCGCAGTATCTGATAAAGAAAACGCACCTCGACCTTGCAGCCCGGCGCTGCCTCGCCCGTCCCGCACCGCTCCCGCTCCCGGCGCGTCTTCAGCGCCTCGGCGATATACGCGCGCGTCGGCTCAATCTCCTCGTCGATCCCCGCATCCAGCAATTGTCGGCGCAACGCCGGCAGGTCCGCGTCCCAGCCTATCTTGTAGCCAAGCGCCGCAGCGTGCGCAAACGGCGGCGTCTCCATCAGCTCCACATACTGCTCGTTCTGCGCCGCCGCGCGGCTCACCACCTCATCCACCCATTCGCCCGCGTGGCTTTTGGACGTGCCGCTGAACCGCGCAAAGGTCGAGAAGAACTGGTCATGTCCGCTCCACCCCGCATACGGAACAAAACTCCGCATCGAGAACGCATTGATCAGCTTGTCATACAACGCCTGGTTCCCCGGCTGCTGCATGTTGGCCAGCATCGTCGCCGCGGAAACTTCACCGGCACCGCAGCCCGATGCTGCCGCCTTCACAAAACTCAGCTTCGTCTCGTCAATGCAGAGTCCATCCTCACCCGCCGCGCGAATCCAGCTCTCCGCATACACCGCGCCAGACAGATGCACATGCAGGTCCGCCCCCTTCGGCATGCCAATCAGAAATGAATGCAGCGCAAGCGGCCCCTGTTTCCGCGCCGCTGCAAACGCCCGCTCCGTCCGCAGCGTATGCATATCAGCCACTGCCTTTGATTCCGCGTGAACTGCTCCTGCCCCGCCAGCCACCGAAAACAGAAACGCCAGCGTCAGAAGACGCATCTCCCAATCCCTCATTCCCCGTCCCTCATTCCCCGTCCCTCACTTCCCTGAGCCCCACTTCCCCGAGATTGAACCCAGTGTACTGGAACTTTCCGCCCCCGAAACATCGTCTTCGAGCGCCAGCCGCTGCGGCTCCTCCGGTTCGTCGCGCGCCAGCAGCAGCACCCCTGACCCCGCGCCCATCATGGCCAGTCCAAACCACGCTTCCGCGCTCAGGCCAGCCTGCGCCAGCAGCGTACCCACTACCACCGTCAGCAGCGGCCCAATCACAAACCGCGTCGCCGCCTGCGCCGCGCTCAACCGCGCCACCACCCACCACAGCAACCACACTGCGGGCAACTCCTCGCACACCGTCCACAGCGCCCAGGTTGGCCACCACCCATGCGCCGAGTGCATCGGCCACCCAGGCTTCGCGGCTCTCACAAAGAACTCCGCCTTCACGCTCCACATCAGCATCTGCGCCAGCGTAGCCGTCACGCTCGCTATGGCCACAAAACTCCCGCGCTCCCTTTTCCCCGCTCCGTTCAACTCGACCGCGGCAAGGCAACTCAATCCCGCAAGGCTCCCCACCGCCAGCAGCGCAAGCCCAACCGCAACACCATCGCTCAGCGTGGAAAATCGCGGCAGCGGATACACCAGCGCCGCGCCCCCAAAACAGGCCAGTGCCGCCACTCGATGCCCATTGCCCGCACGCCCATCGGCCAATCGAAAATGGGGCCTCAGCTCCAGACAAAGAAATGGAATCAGCGCCAGCAGAGACACATCCCGCGCCCTGCCCATCCCCGCCATCGGAACCAGCAGCAGACCCACCAACAAACCCACCAGAACCGCCCGCGCCGCCCGTCGCCTATCCGGCCAACCGCCGCCCCGCCGGAGCGCATGCGCGCCAGCCAGCAGCGAAAATATCACCCAACCACTCAGCCGTTCCAACTCCGGCGAAACAGCGGGCAACCATCCCTCCGGCAACATCTCCCCGCGCAGCGCCCGCACCGTCCCCAGCAGGCTCAGCCCAAGCAACGCCATCAGCCCCTTCGCGTCTCTGCCCCAAACCGCCCTCTGCCCCACTCGCCACAAACAGTCAACCTCCCCTCAACCCCGTCCGCTTTCAACCACCGCCCTGTTTGGCGACACCAGCCGCTCTTGCTATACTGGCTTTGGTTGTCCCGTTAGCGCTGCATGGCCCCACCCGCGAGTGTTCCCCACTCCTCATCCGCGCCCTGAACGCAACCGTATCATGCACTGAGGCCAGATAGCTCAGTGGTAGAGCGCGGCCCTGAAAAGGCCGGCGTCGGCGGTTCGATCCCGTCTCTGGCCACCACTC
>JAJZFR010000407.1 GCA_021805265.1 Acidobacteriota bacterium
CGGTCGCGTGCTGAAACGGATTGCGGTGGGTCGCGTGCCGCGAGGATTTGTTTTATCGCCAGGGGGGGACAAACTGTATGTAGCCAGCAGTTGGGAGGACCGCGTTGCCGTCGTGGATACGCGGCGGATGCAGGTCACCGCAAGCTGGCACGTAGGAGCGGAGCCGACCGGGATCGCAGTCGATCGAAGCGGCGCGCGCATCTTTGTAGCCAATCGGATCAGCAGTGATGTCGCGGTGCTGGACGCGAAGACGGGTAACGAGCAGCGACGCCTGGTGGCGGGTCGTGGAGCCAGTTACCTGACGATGTCCGCAGATGGAAGGCGATTGCTGGTGACGCATGTGTATCCGAATCCTGGCGCATACAGGTCTGCGCCGGAGTCGGAGATTACGGTGATCGATCCGGATGCAGCGCGGGTGGTGGAGCGGATGCCACTGCACTCGATTGCCGGGGTCTTTCATGCTGCGCTTTCGACAGACGGAAGATTGGGCGTGGTGGCGCATCTGCACCCGAAGAACCTGGTTCCGCTGGCGCACGTGGAACACGGGTGGATATTTGGCGATACGATTACGGTTTTTGGTGCGGATCTGGGGATGGGTCCAGAAGGCTCTGTCGAGGTTCCACTCGACGAGCTGGATCGCTATTTCTCCTACCCCTTTGGGGTTGCGATTTCGCCGGACAAGCGGCGCATTTATGTGACGAACGCGGGATCGGATGTGGTGACTGTGGTGGATGTGAGCAAGCTGCTCGCATATATTCACGCGCATCGTGGGGGATTTGCGCAGGACCTGGGAGCAAGCGGGCACTATGTTACTGCGCGAATCGCGGTTGGCGCGAATCCTCGGGGCGTGTTGCTGAGCCGCGATGGCCGGAGGCTCTATGTGGCCAATCGGCTGGACGATACGGTGAGTGTAGTGAACACGGCAACTGAGCGAGTGGATCAAACATTCGTATTGGATGGGCCGAAGACAATCTCCGCGCTTCGCAAAGGGGAGAGGATTTTTTATTCTGCGCGATACAGTTTTCAGGGGCAGATTGGCTGCACGAACTGTCATATCGACTCGACCTTCGATGGACTTACCTGGGATCTGGAACCGGATGGTTTCGGCATTGGCATCGTCGATAATCGTCTGCTTGAGGATATCCGCAATACAGCGCCCTACAAATGGAATGGCAGTAATCCGAATATCGAGACGGAGTGTGGCGTACGGACGGAAAAGTATTTCTGGCGTTCGGAGAACTACAACGACCGACAACTGGCGGATTTGACTTTGTATGTGCGCAGCATTGCGGCACGGCCCAATCGTTGGCGATTGCCGTACGGGCGGTTTACGTCGGCGCAGGAGCGCGGACGAGCGCTGTTTGTCCGCGCAGTCGACAAGTTTGGCAAACCAATCGCAGAGCAGAATCGATGTGTGTATTGCCATAGCGGTCCGATGGGGACCAATCAGAGGTCTTTCGATGTTGGAACAGGAAAAAAGACAGATACAAGCGGTGTGTTTGATACACCGCAATTGACGAATATCGCATTGACTGCGCCCTATCTCCATGACGGATCGGCGCGCGCGCTGGAAGAGATTTGGACGGTGTATAACCCGGCGGATCGTCATGGTCGTACCAACGACTTAACCAAAGACGAGTTGAACGACCTGATCGAATATCTGAAAACACGATGAGAGGTGCGCGATGAAAAAGATATTGCTGCTTTTGCTGATGAGCCTGCCGTGCATTGCGGCCATGGCCGCAGTGCCGAGGATGCCACAATTTCGATTTGAAAACTTCACCGTCGCCAATGGATTGCCGGATAACCATGTATACGCAGTTCTGGTGGATGGAGATCGCGTGTGGGCAGGAACCGAAAACGGTCTTGCGCTCTATGAAAACAAACACTGGAAGGTCTACGGAACCGCGGATGGACTGGCGCATCGGGCCGTGCTTTCGCTGGCGCTGGACAAGCGCACCGGCGACCTGTGGGCAGGGACGATGGGAGGGTTGAGCCGCGTATCGGCAGGGCGGATTGACAGCTTTACGCAATTGACTTCCGGGCTGAGCAATGACGTGGTGTATGGAGTATCGGTCGAAGGCGACAACGTGTGGGTGGCGACGGCTGCTGGCGGATGCCGGTTGAATACTCGAACGGGGCAGTGGACACTCTACAACGACCACAATACGCCCATGAGCGAGATATGGACATATAACGTGATGGCGACGCCGGAAAAGGTCTACTACGCGGTGTGGGGCAGCGGCGTGCTTGAACTGAACCAGAAGACCGGCAGGTGGGACAAGTACGACGACCCGGACGGAGAAAATGAACTTGTTCTTTTCAAGGATCAGGGACTTATCCACGAGATTGTAACTTCAGTCAGTTATGTGGACAAGATTCTCTGGATTGGAACGTATATGGGCGATAGTCGCTACGATGGGCGCTACTGGCATAACTTTTTGATGAAGGACAGTGGTCTTCCATCGAACTTTACGAACCTGGTGAGAGGAGTGGACGCAACCCATGCGTGGTTCTGCACGGACAAAGGTCTGGCTTACTACGACGGCGTCAACTGGGCTGTGTATCGTCCTTCGCTGAAGGATGGCAGTCCGGAGATGACGGTGAGGGATGCGGAAGGAAAGGTGACGCAAATTGCGGTGACGACCGCACCCGCGCACAACTACATTCTGGGGATCGACTTTCAGGGTGAGGATATCTGGGTGGCGACAGCCAAAGGGCTTAGCCATGGAGTTCGTCTGAAGACGAAGTGAATGAGGCCGGGCGCGGCTTTTTTGTGCTTCTGGAAGCGACTGAAATTCGGCGCCTGATAACGGAATGATTCGAGCGTGTTTCATCTATACCTCGGTGGCTTTGTCGCAGTTCGTCAGCCCCGCTTTGATGGCGGGTCTGATACGGGCGGCTTCAGGTTTTCGTTTATTGATGAAACACGCTCTACGGACAACCAAGCTCAATCATCAAGGAGAACAAGGATGAATGCCATGACGGAACTGCTGGAGACCATTGCCAAAGTACCGATAGAGAAGCGAGCCATCACCAATCACAATGTTCTGAATGAGGCGTATCACTATGCCAAGCCGAGTTCGTTTTCACGAGGAATGCGCATCGATCTGAACGGGCTTGTGATTCTGCTGATTTCAGGCACGGCGAGCATCGACGAGCAGGGAGTGAGTGTGCATATCGGCGATTTCGCCGCACAGCTACGCCGAACGTTCAAAAACATCACAGCGCTGCTGGAGGCGGAAGGTGCAACGTGGCGCGACATTGTGCGCACTAGTTGCTATCTGCCGAACATCGACCGGGATTATGACGAGTTCAATCGTATCCGGACGGAGTTTTTCAAAGAGCAGGGCCTGGATCCACTGCCCGCCTCGACTGGAATTCAGGCCGGGCTTTGCCGTCCGGAGCTGCTGATCGAGATTGAAGCGATTGCGATGTTCCGGACAAAGACGGCGGAGTGATTGTCGTCGCGGTTTTCGGGCGTGTTTTTCACTTCTCCTGAAGAAGGAAAGACACGCCTGAGGTTGTCTTCGCGAAGGAAAGACTTCGGCGGAGAATCTGATCTTTGCTTTGAAGATGGAGTTCCAAATGCGTGAAACATGGCAGTTGCTGGCAGCTCATAGTTTTCTGATCGGTACGTTGCTTGCAGTCGGCGGAGGCGCTGGATTGTCGGCCCAGGAAAATGTTGGCACCTCGACGAAGAAGGTCTGTAGCTGTGGAGCACATCCGCCCGGACGTCCTCCGGATCGTGTGGTGGTTCCGTATGCGGGAGAGCCAGCGGATCTGCGGCCATTTGCGAAGTTCACAACGCCGTATGAGTTGAACTACGTCCATCCGAATGTGTATTCAGGCGCGGGTCGCGATCTGCCGGAGCCGCGGGGCTTGAGCGAGATTCGAATTGGCTTTCTGGGACCGATCGAAAACAATCCAGAGCATGTGTTTGGCATGCGCATGTTGCACGGCGCAGAGTTGGCCATTGAAGAACGGAATGCGCAGGGGGGGTATGGCGGCAAACCCTTCAAGCTGATGCTGCACGATGACTACAGCAACTGGCAGTCGGCGGCGGTTTACGGGGAAACCCGTCCGACGGATCCTGGGATATGGGGTTCAGCCGCCGATGAAATGGTCAAGATGGTCTACGACGACAAGGACTGGGCTGTTTTTGGCTCAATCAGTTCCGAGTCCACGCACATCGCACTGCGCGTTGCACTGCGAGCCGAGATTCCAATCGTGAACTCGGCTTCGACGGATCCTACGATTCCAGAGACTTATATTCCGTGGTACTTTACCGATCTTCAGGATGATCGTGTGCAGTCGTATACGCTGGCGCGACGGATATTTACGGAACTTGGGATGAAGCGGGTTGCGTTGCTTCGGGTCAACAATCGCTATGGCCGATTTGGCGTGCTCAAGTTTCGCGATGCGTCGCGACGGTTGGGGCATCCGGTCGTGATCGAGCAGAAGTTTCTGCCTGGAGTCACGGATTTTTCTCGATACTTGCGTGTGATTCAAGACTCGCGCGCGGATGCGATTGTGCTCTGGACCGATGAGGCGCCGGCGGCGGCGATCCTGAAGCAGATGCGCAAAATGGGGATGAAGCAGCGCGTCTTCGGAAGCTATCGAACGCTGGGACCAACGCTGCTGGCCGACGCTGGCCCTGCTGCGGAGGGATTCGAGGCCGTCTTTCCCTACGATCCAACGCGCACGGATCCACGCTGGACTGCATTTCAAAGTCGATATGCGAAGCGGTTTGGAGAGCCGCCAGAGCAGTTTGCGGCACTTGCTTACGATGCCATGAATCAACTGCTGGACTCCATCTGTGAAGCGGGATTGAACCGTGCGCGAATTCACGACGCATTGGCACAGATTGGCAGTTACGACGGTGTGACCGGCCACATGGTCTACGATCCGAATCTGAAGAACATCAGTCCGATGTA
>JAJZFR010000221.1 GCA_021805265.1 Acidobacteriota bacterium
CTTACCAACGCGACTTTTCCCTACCTGTTGCGCCTCGCCAGCCACGGCGCAGAGGCCGCGCTCAGGCAGGATGCGGGCCTGGCGGATGGGCTGAATGTCTATCGCGGCGTGCTCACCCATCGCGGCGTTGCCGACTCCCAGCAGCGCGCGTGGACTGCGCCGGCGGCAGCCATCGGATAGGTGCCGCCAGGCTCCTCACAAAATTACAACTGTGATTCCGCAGCCCGATTCGTAACTGGCTCCGCGACGGAAATCGAACGGGCAGACGCCGCGCGGGCCTATAATTCCTCCATGCCACTGCCGGTCGGCGCAAACCCAGTCTCCCGCCCGCGATCTCGCAAAACGACGATCTCGCTCCTCGCTGCGGGAGCCTTCGTCCTGCTCGCGCTCCTCGTCGCGCTGAACGCCTTCAACTTTCGTTTCCTCACACCCCAGACTACGGGCGAAATCCTTGTCTTCACCGCCACCTCGGTCATCGCCTTTCTTATCCTCCTCGCCTTGTTGGTCATGCTCCTGCGCAACATCCTCAAGCTCTACATGGACCAGCGCAGCCGCGCGCTCGGCTCGCGACTCCGCACCCGTATGGTCGTCGGAGCGGCGCTCATCGCGCTCGCTCCTGCGGCCTTTATGGTCCTGTTCAGCTTTGTGCTGATGAACCGTTCGGTAGACCGCTGGTTTTCTCAGCCGACTTCGGAGCTGCGGGAAAACTCCGTTCGCGTGGTCTACGAACTGGCCCATTACGCCGCCTCAAATGCCCGCCTGGAAGCCGAAGCCATTGCCAGCTCCGGCACGCTCGATGAAGATCCGTCCTCCGTGGAAGCGGAGATACACTCCCGCCGCATCACGCTCGAAGGCGGTTTCGTTGCGGTATACGGTCGCGACCGGCAGAGCATTTTCGGCTACCAGTTGCCGGCTGGCAATCTCCCGCGCAGTGTGCTGCCGTGGCTCGATGACAGCGCTACCAGCGCTCTGCCACTGCGCGGCGATGTCTACTCCGATATTCTCGCCGTCGCGCAGCGCACCGATGAGGCAACGCTCACGGCGGGGGACCGTGAGTTTGTAACCGGCATAGCGGCCACTCCTGGCGGCAGACTCGTCGTCGTTGGTCTGCCCATGCCACAGGGCCTCAGCCAGACGGCAAACCGCATCCGCGTCGGGGCCAGCCAGTACTGGAAATTATTCCGATCGCGCAATCGCATCCGCAGCACCTATCTCTTCATGCTGCTGCTCATCACTGCGCTGGTCTTTTTCTCGAGCATGTGGCTGGCGCTCTTTCTCTCGAAGCAGATCACTCGCCCCGTCGAGGCGCTGGCCGACGCCATGGACGAGATTGCCGACGGCAAGCTGGAAAAACGCGTTTCGGTCGATTCGAGCGGTGAGATGGCCGATCTGGTCGGTGCCTTCAACCACATGGCCCACGATCTCGAATCCAGCCGTCATCTTGCTGAGTCTTCCCGCCTGCAACTCTCCGACGCCAACCGTACCCTCGACGAACGGCGACGCGAACTCGAGACAATTCTGGAGACGATTCCAAGCGGCGTGGTAACTCTGGATGACAACGGAATCATCCTGCTTTCGAACCGCGCCTTTTCCGCGCTTATCCATCAGCATCCGGAAGAATTTCCTTTCGGTCGGCGCATCACGGCGCTCTTCCCGACGGAATGTCACGAGGATATCGAGCGCTTGATCCGTCGCAGCCGTCGCATGGGAACAGCCGCCACAGAACTCGAAGCACCGCGATCAGGATCGACTCAGCATCTGACGATTACCTGCGCCCGCCTTGAACTCGGTCGCGACCGCAGCGGCTCGATCCTCGTCGTCGAGGACACCACCGAACTGCTGCGCGCCCAACGCCAGCTTGCCTGGAAGGAAGTTGCCCAGCGCGTCGCCCACGAGATCAGGAATCCGCTTACCCCGATCGCTCTTTCCGCCGAGCGGATGCTCAAGCATCTCGACCGGCCAACCGAGGAAACCCCGGCCGTCATGCGCAAGTGCTCCGAGGTCATTCTCGGCTGCGTAACCACCCTGCGAACGCTCTTCGATCAGTTCGCCGCGCTGGCCCAGTTCCCTGCTCCCCAACCACGCCCCACGGACCTCAACCAAATCACCGAAGACGCGCTGGCCTTGTTCGCCGGGCGACTCGATGGCATCTCGGTCCGTAAGACTCTCGAGCCAGCGCTGCCCCTCATCATGGCCGACCCGGAAGCGATCAAGCGGGCGCTCACCAACCTGATCGACAATGCCGCCGAAGCCATGCAGACCAGCCTGCTCAAAGTGCTCACCGTCACCACTTCCCTCGCCCCGGACGGTACGCAGGTCGAAGTCGCAGTCTGCGATACAGGCCAGGGACTCACCGATGAAATCCGCGAACGATTGTTTCTGCCGTTTTATTCCACCAAGCAGCGCGGCACCGGACTGGGCCTCTCGATTGCCGCCAAAATCGCCCAGGAACACCATGGCTCGATCCGCGCAGAGTCGAATACTCCCAAGGGCGCGCGCTTCCTGCTTTGTCTCCCTGCTTTCGAGGCGGTTGCCATCCACCCGCACAGCAACGGGTCGCAGCGCGACCCGCTTCACCACGCCGCGAGCGATCACGATCTGCCCAAATCCAATCCTTGCGAAACCGAACCGACCGCTACTGCATCCAAATAGTCTGCCATGAACCACATCCTCATCGTCGATGATGAAGCTGAAATCTGCGCCTCGCTCGAAGCGATTCTTCGCGAGGAGGGCTATGGCGTCGCCTCCACCAGTTCCGCCGCAGAAGCCCTCGTGCTGCTCCAGGACGCTGTCTTCGACGTCGTTCTGCTCGACATCTGGCTGCCCGACCGCGACGGCCTTGACGCGCTCGGCGATATGCAGTCCCTCGCTGCTGAAGCGCGCCCCGAGGTGGTCATCATCTCCGGCCACGGCACCATCGAAACCGCCGTCAAAGCCACCAAGCTCGGTGCCTACGACTTTCTCGAAAAACCGCTTTCTCTCGACCGCACGCTCATCGTCGTCAAGAACGCGGTCGAGGCACGCAGACTGCGCCGCGACAACCTCGAATTCCAGCGCCAGTTCTCGGCCCAGAGCAGCCTTACCGGCGACAGCATCTCCGCCAAGGCGCTCCGCCAGCAGATCCGTCTCATGGCTCCGACCAACGGGCGCGTACTCATCTACGGCGAATCCGGCACCGGAAAGGAATTGATCGCACGCGCCATCCACGCTGAAAGCCTGCGCCGGGACCGCGTCTTCGTCGATCTGAACTGCGCCGCAATTCCCGAAGCCCACATCGAAGCCGAGCTCTTCGGCTACCGTAACGGAGCCTATCCCGGAGCTTACTCCGCACCGCAGCCTGACCCATCCTCTGCCAACCCCAGAGAAAAACGCGGCACACTCGAACGCGCCGACGGCGGAACACTTTTCCTCGATGAGGTCGGCGACATGAGCCTCAAAACTCAGGCCCGCGTTCTCAGCGCCCTCGACGAACAATCCTTTACCCCTCTCGGCTCAACGCAACCCATCCGCATCGATGTCCGCGTCATCGCCGCCACCAACAAAAACCTCGAAGAGGAAATCCTCAAAGGAAACTTCCGCGAAGACCTCTTCTATCGACTCAATGTCGTTCCCTTTTCCGTTCCGCCGCTGCGCGAACGAAAGCAGGACATTCCTCCCCTCGTTGCTGAATTTCTCCTCGAATTCGGCCGACAGTACGGGCGACCCCGCATGGACATCACCGCCGAGGCCCTCGACTCGATGGCGCAACACCACTGGCCGGGAAACGTACGTGAGCTGCGCAACCTCATCGAGCGCGTACTCATTCTCAATCCCCGCATTCTCCGCATCGAGCGCAAACACCTGCCGCCGTTGACCCAGCGCTCCACCACGCAGCAACTCACCCAGGATTGGTCTTCCCTTCAGGAGGCCCGCGACGCCTACGAGCGCGAATACATCCAGAAAAAACTCGAAGAAGCGAAGGGCAATGTCAGCCGTGCCGCCGAACTCCTCGGCCTCGAACGAAGCCACCTCTATCGCAAGATGAAGGCGCTCGGCATTGCTCCACGCGAATAAAGCAGTTCCACAGCGGGTATACCCGGCGGGATTGGATATTCACGCAGCTTTTCCTCAAGAAAAGCTGCACCGCCCAGTGTTGGTTCGGGCACAGTAACTGTGGAACTGCTTCTAGACCGCCAGGCTCAGCAGTGGCTACGGCTTCAAGACCGGCTTCAAGATCGGCTCGAGCCCGCCTTCGTTGCGCGGCGCATTCAGATGAATGCTGAAATCCCATACCATCTCGCTGATGTCGGTCGGCGACAGTATCTGGACCAGCGCATACTCCCCCTCCGCAAGCGGCTCGCTCGGCGTCAGTTTCAACCAGTGTTTCCCCGCAACCACCTCCGAGGTCACTGGCTCCACCACTTCGCTCTGGCTGATCTTTCCCGTCCCGCTCACCCTGACATTCCCGACAATCCTCATCGCCTTCCGCTGGTCCAGGCGAACGATGGCGAAGCCCGACTGCTCGGAAGCGGCTCCTCCTCGATGATTCTCCACCCTTGCCGCGCCGCCTGTTGATACTACCTTTGCATTCTCTGGTGCCACTTCGTTTTCGTCCGCGGCATCGAGCGAAAGGTAGATCGTCGGCTGCACCGCATGAAGTTGAACCTTCGCCGCGTCCCCGTCGATCGCAATCTGCTCATGCTGCCCGGCCAGCGGCACCATCGACCGGAATTTGCTCGTCTTTGACATTTCGAGCGTCCCCGTCGCCAGCGCAATCTCCACCAGCTCCGGCTTGCCCTGAAACCGGTCCAGTGCAAACACGCCGTCGCGATCCGGCAGCCGCAGCCCTGGCGCAACCTCCGGCATCTGTTGCTCCACTGCGGCGCGCTGGCGGGCCTCTTCGCGATCCAGCTCCGCAGCCTC
>JAJZFR010000359.1 GCA_021805265.1 Acidobacteriota bacterium
GCCTGGACCATGGCGTGGGCGAGCGCGAGCATGCCGATGACGCCAGCCGCGTTGTCACCGGCTCCCGGCGCTTCGAGGCGCTCTTCGTGAAGGATCGGGTCGAGCGGTGTATTGGCGGGAAAGACGGTATCCAGATGGGCTGAGAGCAGGACGACGGGGTCTGCATTTTTGGCGCGCGAGGGAAGTGCGGCGTAGACGTTGCCCAGCGCGTCGGTTTCCGGATCGGTCAATCCGGCGGCGCGAAAGCGCTCGGCGATCCAAAGGGAGCGCGCCTGTTCGCCGAAGGGCGGCGCGGGGATGGCGACCAGCTCGGCCTGCCAGCGCAAAAGCTGCTGGTTATGGAGGTGAAACCAGCGAAACGCCTCGTGGACCGGGCGCAGCTCGGCGAGCGAGGTTACACGGGAGAATGCCGAGGCGGGATTGCGGGCCGAGGGAAGCAATCGGGTCGAGATGGTTGAGCGAGGCATGGCTCTGCCAACAGGGTAACAGGAACCCGGCTTGTGCCCGGACGCCCGCAGGGCGGGCGCATTGACGCAGGCATCGCAGCAATGGAATCGGCAATGGAATCGGCAATGGAATCGCGGAGAGGAATCCTTTGGCAGGTAATGAGGTTGATTCCGTGTTGACTGTGGTTCAGAGCGGCGGAATCGTGCTGCGGAGCGATGCGGCAGGGGGAATAATCGTTGGAGTGAATACTGTTTCGAATCTCGATCTGCTGCGTGACTATCGCACCTATCTGCTGGTCGAGAAGGGCCTGCGCCCGCTCAGTTGCGAGGCGTATGCGTCGGATATGCGGACCTTTGCCGAGTTTATCGAGGGGCGAAACGGAGTGCTGCTGCACGCCAATCAACAGGATGTTTCGGCGTTTCTGGAACATCTGCGGGCGCATGGGATTGACTCGCGCTCGGCGGCGCGGAAGCTGAGCTGCCTGCGGGGGTTTTACAAGTGGCTGCTGCTGGACGCGCGCATTCACCACGACCCGACGGTCAATATCGAGTCGCCGAAAGCCTGGAAGGTGCTGCCGAAATCGCTCGCGGAAAGCGAAGTCGCCGCGATGCTCGACGCGGTGAATGTTCAGGCGCGGCACCCTGAGAATCAAGCCGCAGCATTACGCGATCAGGCGATTCTCGAGGTGCTCTACGCCGGAGGTCTGCGGGTTTCCGAGATTACCACGCTCATGGTCGGCGACGTGTCGCTCGATCTGGGGCGTCTTCAGGTGCGCGGCAAGGGCGACAAGGAGCGCCTGACGCCGCTCGGTCACGCCGCAGTGCAGGCGCTCGAAGATTACCTCGAAAATGCGCGGCCCCGGCTTGAGGCCTCGTCGCGCAGCCACACTGGCAACGACCGGCGCAAGGGGCCGTCCTGGCTGTTTCTTTCGCAGCGCGGGCTTCCGATGACGCGCCAGGCGGTGTGGCGGCTGGTGAAGGCGGCCAATCGCTCGGCCAGCCCGCATACACTGCGCCATAGCTGCGCCACGCACATGGTCGAGCACGGAGCGGACCTGCGCAGCGTGCAGACGCTGCTGGGGCACGCGGATATTTCGACGACGCAGATTTATACCCACCTGGCGCTGAATCGGCTCAAAGACGTCCATCGCACACACCACCCGCGCGGCAAAACGCGCAGCGCGCTCCGCGCCACTGCCGCCGAGCCTGCCGTGGAAGAAACCGTTCCGCAGCAGCCGGGGCGCGGCGGCCTGTTTCTGGTTGCACGTGAGGAGAAGGGACAATGAGCGCCGAAACCGCATTGGAGGATTCGAGCGCATCGGGCACCGAACCAAAGCCTTTCGGGCCGCTGGGGTTGCTGGCGTCGGAATATATTTCCGCGCTGCGCAACGAACGCGGAGCCTCGCCGCACACGCTGCGCGCCTACGAACGGGAGTTGTCCGCCTTTGTCCGCTACATTCAGTCCACAAGCGGCACGGATACGCGGCCCGACAGCATTGAACACACGGCGATTCGAGCCTATCTGGGCGAGTTGTATCAGCGCGGACTGGCGCGGTCTTCGGCGGCGCGCGCGCTGGCGGCGATTCGAAGCTGGTTTCGCTGGCTGGCGCGTTTTGGCCATGTAGAACAGAATGTCGCCCGGCTGGTGGCTACGCCCAGGCTGCCGAAACACCTGCCGCGTGTTCCTTCCATCGAACAGATGAACCGCGTGGTGGATACGATCGGCGAGGCCGAGGCCAGTTGGCCCGCGCGCGACGCCGTGATCTTCGAGCTGCTTTATGGCTGCGGCATGCGCAATGCGGAGATGACGGGCCTGAATCTGGCCGATATTCACTGGGCCAATGACGTGATTCTGGTGCGCGGCAAGGGCCAGAAGCAGCGCTATGTGCCTCTGGGTGACGCCGCAGCCCAGGCGCTGCGCGTGTATCTTGCCGAGCGCGAAGCCAAGCTGACCGCGATGCAAAAAAACAGTGACGCGCTGCTGCTCAATCTGTATCTGCGCGGCACCGGGCGGCTGTCCACGCGCAGCGTCGCGCGGATCGTGAAACAGATCGCCATCCAGCGCGGCCTGTCGTCGGATATTCATCCGCATACGCTGCGCCACGCCTTCGGCGCGCACCTGCTGGAAGAGGGCGCTGACCTGCGCGCCATACAGGAGCTGCTCGGCCACGAACGCCTCTCGACCACCCAGCGCTATACCCAGTTGACGACGACTCACCTGATGGTCGTCTATGACAGGACGCATCCCCGCGCCCGGTAAAACAAGCTGAAACAAGCCGAAACAAGCTGATACGAGCTGGCTCGCGCAGTATCGATTTACACTGGAGAGGCCATGTCAGAGAACTCCTCCAGTCAAACCCCGTCATCCTCGGGCGAACACCCCGCCGGCAGTGAGCCTGCCCGCTACAATCCAGCCGAGATCGAATCGCGCTGGCAACAGCGCTGGGCGCGCGATCCGCAGCTCTACGCCGCCGAGCCGGTCGATTGCGGCAAGCCGAAGTATTACGTCCTTGAAATGCTGCCCTATCCCAGCGGACAGCTTCACGTGGGCCACGTGCGCAACTACGCGATCGGCGATGCGCTGGCGCGATACATGTGGATGCAGGGCTACAACGTCCTCCACCCCATGGGTTGGGACGCTTTTGGACTGCCCGCGGAAAACGCCGCGCTCAAGAACAACACGCCCCCGCGCGAGTGGACGCTCCGGAACATCGAAGCGATGAAGCGCCAGTTTCAACGGCTCGGCTTCGGTTACGACTGGTTGCGCGAGGTCACCACCTGCCTGCCGGATTATTACCGGTGGAACCAGTGGTTTTTCCTGCGCATGTACGAGCGCGGACTGGTGTATCGGAAGCAGTCGCGTGTGAACTGGTGCCGAGAGTGCGCGACGGTGCTGGCCAACGAACAGGTGGTCAACGGCTGCTGTTGGCGCCATGAAGAGCTGCTGGTCGAGCAGCGCAATCTCGAGCAGTGGTTCTATCGCATCACTGCCTATGCTCAGGAACTGCTCGACGGTCTCGATGCGCTCGAAGGCTGGCCGGAAAAGGTGCGCACCATGCAGCGCAACTGGATCGGGCGCAGTGAAGGAACGGAAGTCGATTTTGCGCTCGACGCGCCCGGCACCGAGATGGACGGGGAGCGAATCCGCGTCTTTACCACGCGCGTGGACACGATCTTCGGCGCAACCAGCGTTCAGGTCGCGCCCGAGCACGCTGTGGTCGCGCGCCTGGCCGCCAGCAATCCTGCCCTGAACGCCGGTGTACAGTCGCTCATCGAGCAACAGAAGAAAGCGCGCGAAGCGGGTGAGCTTGGCGCGATTGAAAAGCACGGGGTCGATACGGGATTCTTTGCGCGGAACCCTTACAGCGGCGAGCGAGTGCCGGTCTGGGTGGGCAACTACATCCTGATGGACTACGGCACGGGCGCGATCATGAGCGTCCCCGGCCACGACGAGCGCGACTTCGAGTTCGCCGGCAAGTATGGCCTGGAAATTCGCCGCGTGATCGAGCCGGTCGCGATGCAGGAATCCGACGCGCAACTTCCGTTTGTCGGTGAGGATGGAAGGCTGGTGAACTCCGGCGACTACAACGGATTGAGCTGCGAAGCGGCGCAGCAGAAGTTGCAACAGGCGGCCGAGGCGGGCGGATTTGGCAAGGCGACGGTGACCTGGCGGCTCAAGGACTGGGGCGTCAGCCGGCAGCGCTACTGGGGTACGCCGATTCCCATGGTCAACTGCCCGGTGGATGGCCTGGTTCCGGTGCCGGAGGAGCAGTTGCCGGTGCTGTTGCCGGAGCAGATCGAGATCACCCAGCAGGGCGGCTCGCCGCTCTCGCGCGTGCCCGAGTTTCTCCATACAACGTGCCCGAAGTGCGGCGGCCCGGCCACGCGCGAGACGGACACTCTCGATACCTTCGTCGATTCGAGCTGGTACTTCTATCGTTACACCGACGCGCAGAACTCCACAGCGCCTTTTGACCCGAAGATTGCCAGCTACTGGTTCCCCATCGACCAGTACATTGGCGGCGTCGAGCACGCGATTCTTCACCTGATCTACTCGCGATTCTGGACGCGGGTGATGCGCGATCTCAGCCTGATCGCCAACAGCGAACCGGCCGAGCGATTGTTCACCCTGGGTATGGTCATCAAGGATGGCGCGAAGATGTCGAAATCGCGGGGAAACGTGGTTTCGCCCGACGAGATGGTGGCGCGTTACGGTGCCGACGCGACGCGCATGTATGCGCTCTTTGCCGCGCCGCCGGACCGCGATCTGGACTGGCAGGAAGATGGCGTTGCGGGCGTCAGTCGCTTTCTGGCACGCGTCTATCGCCTGGTAACACGCCTGGCCGAGGTTGCTCGCGCTGCTGTCATCGGCGAGGAATCTCCCACACCCGCTGCGTTGCCGCTGCTGCGCAAGCTGCACCAGACCACCGCCAGGATCACGC
>JAJZFR010000314.1 GCA_021805265.1 Acidobacteriota bacterium
AGCAGCCGGGCGACGCGGTCGAGCAGGATGAACCTCTGTTTGAAATCTCGACCGACAAGGTAGATGTGGAGATTCCCGCGCCGGTGGCTGGCGTGGTGGCGGAGATTCTGGTGAGCGAGGGCGCAACGGTGACGGTGAACACGGTGGTTGCGCGCATTGCCGCAGCGGGGGAAGCGGTGTCTGCGGCGACGCCAAAGCCTCCGGTTGCGCCGGAGACTGTCCTGAAGCCATCCTCCGCGGCGCCAGCCGTCGCGAGCAAGCCAGCAGCAACGGCTGCGAATGAAGTGGCCGTGGTGATGCCGCAGATGGGCGAGTCGATTTTCGAGGGGACGATTACGAAGTGGCTCAAACAGCCGGGCGACGCAGTGCGCCAGGACGAGCCGCTGTTTGAAATCTCGACCGACAAGGTGGACGTGGAGATTCCGTCTCCTGCGGCTGGCGTCGTGAAGGAGATTCGCGTGGCCCAGGGCGCGACGGTTGGGATCAACTCGGTGGTTGCTGTGCTGGGCACGGCTGCTTCGCCTGCGCCGGATTCCGCTCAGCAGTCGCCCGTCGCTGCGCCTGAAAACACACTTTCGCCGAAGGCGGAAGTAGCTCCGAAGCCCGCTGCGGCTGAGCCGAGTCTTCCGGTGGAGCGCGGCGCGGTGCGTTCGTCGCCGCTGGTGCGGCGCATTGCGCGGGAGCGCCAGGTTGACCTGAACCTGCTTTCGGGAACGGGCGCGGGCGGGCGGATCAACAAGCAGGATATTCTGGGCTACCTGGCAAAGCTGCCTGAGGGAGCATCGCCTCGCGCGGAGTCCGCTTTGCCAGCCCTGGCCGAAGAGCGTGTGCCGATGAGCCGGATGCGGGCGATGATCGCCGAGCGGATGATCGCCAGCCGCCGCACCAGCGCCCACGCGCACACCGTCTTCCGCATCGATATGACGCGGATTGTGCGCCTGCGGGAGCGGGAAAAGGCGGGCTTCGAGCAGCGCCACGGAGTTCGGCTGACCTACATGCCGTTCGTGGCCGCGGCGGCGATTGCCGCGCTGCGCAGGTACCCAATCCTCAATGCTTCCATGGACGGCGATGCGATCCAGTTCCACGGCGAGGTGAACCTGGGCATCGCGGTGGCGCTCGACTGGGGGCTGATCGTGCCGGTGATTCACGGGGCAGACCGGCGCAGTTTCGTCGAGTTGGCGCGGGCGATTGCGGACCTGGCCGAGCGTGCGCGGACAAAGAAGCTCAAGCCGGAAGAGGTAGCGGGCGGCACGTTTACCCTGACCAACTCGGGCATCTTCGGGGAGGAGTTCGGTACGCCGATCCTGAACCAGCCGGAGTCGGGAATTCTGGCCATCGGCGGGCTGAAAAAAGAGCCGGTTGTGCTGACCGACGCCGACGGAAGCGACACGCTGGCCATTCGGTCGATGCAGCACTACTGCCTGGGGATCGACCACCGGATCATCGACGGGGCGGACGCGGGGCGATTCATGACCGAGTTCAAGCGCCGGTTGGAAGAGTGGTCGCTCGCCATCGGTTGAGAGAAAGCGTGGATTCGGGGATGCATAGCCGCCCGTGCTGGGTAGAGATCGACACGCTTGCGCTCGAAGCGAATCTGCGGCTGCTCGCGAGACTGGCGCGGCGCGGCTGCCTGCCGGAGCAGGCGCTGCTGGCAATTGTGAAGGCGGACGCCTACGGGCATTCGCTGGCCGATTGCGCGCCCGCAGCGGTGCGCGCCGGGGCAGGCTGGCTGGGCGTGACCTCGGTCGAGGAAGCGGTGGCGGCGCGGCGGGCGCTGGCCGGAGCGGAGGCCGAGATTCTGGTGCTGAGCGGACCGTTTCCCGGCGAAGGCGCGGCGGTGGTGGAGCATGGTTTGACCTGCTCGGTATGGAATGCGCGGCAACTGGATGAGCTTGCGCGGGCCGCTGTGGGCAGGGCTGCGAAGGCGATTCCAGTGCATCTCGAGATCGACACGGGGATGAGCCGGCAGGGAGTTTCGGGCGACGGTCTGGACGCAGTGCTTGCTCCCCTGAAGGAATCTCCGGCGCTGCGGCTGGACGGCGTGATGACGCATCTTTATGCCGCAGAGGAAGCGGATCGGCTGGCCACCGAGCGGCAGATTGCTCGGCTGGAAGGGGCGCTCGTGCGCGTCCGTCGAGCGGGCTTCGCGCCGCCCTGGCTCAATGTGGGCAACTCGGCTGCGCTGCTGGACGCGACCACGCGTAATGCGCTGGTTGCGCTGGCGGGAGCGGCCGGGATGCGGCTGCTGCTGAGGCCGGGACTGGCGATGTATGGCGTTGCGCCGGAGTTTTCGCCAGCGCGGTCTGGCGAGATTGCTTCGCTGAGTGCCGGGCTGAAGCCGGTTCTGAGCTGGAAGACGCGGATCACCAGCCTTTCGCACATTCCGGCGGGCGAGACGGTTGGATACAACGGCAGCTTCCGCGCCGAGCGGGCGACGCGGCTGGCGCTCTTGGCTGCCGGTTACGCCGACGGGCTGAAGCGGCAGCTCTCCGGCTGCGGGCATGTGCTGGTGGCCGGTCATCGCGCGGCCTTTGCCGGGCGCATCTCGATGGATCAGGCAGTGGTGGATGTGACGGAGATTCCGGAGGAGCTGGTGGCTGCGGGTGACGAAGTGGTTCTGCTGGGTACGCAGGGGGAAGTGAGCGTGACGGCGGCGGATCATGCGCGCTGGGCGGGGACGATTCCGTGGGAGATATTCACCTCGATTGGAGCGCGGGTGGAGCGGAGGCGACTTCAGGGAAGCTCTGATCCGGCTCTTCTGCCTTCCCTCGGGGGCTGAAGCCTGATTCATTCTGCGGCAGTTATGTACGGGCTGAAAGCCCGTACCCTTCAGGAAGCACACCCGAGATTCCTTAGCGAACCGGCTTGTCTAGGCGGACGAGCAGGACATCGTGCGAGGCAAGCTGGAGGGGCATGTTGTCGGTGAGGGTGATGGGTTTCCCGGTCCACAGGTCTTTGCCGGACTGGGTGCCGTGGAGGCCGAGTTTTGCCAGGTCGAGGTGGAAGGGATGGGTTGAGTAGCGGTCCGGGCCGTTGTTGATGACGCAGATGGCCGTGGCACCGCCCGCGAGCGAGCGCTGCCAGACCTCGACCTCGCCCTCGGCGTAGGCGCGGTGGCCCTGGTGGCCGAGCGAGTCCTGGTCGATGGCGATAACGTCGCGGTTGGTGAGGATGCTGCGCACTTCTGGCTTCATGTGGGGCAGGTCATTGCCGGCGAGCAGGGGCGCTGCGAGGATGGCCCAGAGGGAAAAGTGGCTTCGATTCTCGGCGGGGGTGAGCTTGCCGTTGCCGACCTCGAGCATGTCGGGGTCGTTCCAGTGTCCGGGGCCGGCGTACTGTTCGAGGCCGTCCTGGCTGAATCCGATGACGGCGATGCGGTCCCAGTCAGGCGAGATGTCGCCGGTGGTGCGCCAGAGGTTGCCGCCGACCGCGGGGCCCCATTCCCAGACGGCGTCCCAGCCGTACTGGCACATGGAGAGCACGATGGGCCGTTTGGTGGATTGGAGCGCCTGGCTCATTTTGGCGTAGGCGGCCTGCATGAGACGCATCTGCGCGGCGTGATCGTGGGGCGCCTGTTTTTGCATCACCGCCGGGATGAAGCTGCAAAGGTCGTATTTGAGATAGTCGATGCCCCAGGCGGCATAGGTTTCCGCGTCCTGCTGTTCGTGGCCCAGCGAGGCTTCGTAGCCGGCGCAGGTTTTGGGTCCGGGCGAGGAGTAGATGCCGATCTTGAGACCCTTCGAGTGGACGTAATCGGCGAGGGCCTTCATGTCTGGGAATTTGGCGTTGGAGTGGATGACGCCGCTCGCGTCGCGCTGGCCCTCCCAGGTGTCGTCGATGTTGACGTAGATGTATCCGGCGTCCTTCATGCCGGAGGCGACGATCTCGTCAGCGGCGGCGCGGACGCCCGCGTCATCGACCTTTCCGGCGAAGTAATTCCAGCTATTCCAGCCCATGGGCGGGGTCTGTGCGACGGGGGATTGGGCTGAGGCGGTAGCGAGCAAAGAGGCAGCAAAGACGAGAGCGGCGGCGAAGGCTGGAAGGCGCATGGAATCGGACCTCGTTGCGAAAATGTTTTCTTCTGTCTGAGCAGGCCGGAAATGCCAGGCTCGCTCAGGGTTTCCGTTGATAGTCGCCGCTCTTCCCGCCGGATTTGGATTCGAGCTGGAGGTTGCGGATGACGATGGATTTGTCGAGCGCTTTGGTCATGTCATAGACGGTGAGCGCGGCGACGGAGGCAGCGGTCAGCGCTTCCATTTCTACACCCGTTGGCCCAGTGGTGGCTACTGTGGCGAGAATATGGACGCCGTCGGGCTGGATTTCGAGCGCGACATCGACGTGGCTGAGCGGGAGCGGATGACACATGGGAATGAGCGAGGAGGTCTGTTTGGCGGCCTGAATGCCCGCGAAACGGGCGACTTCGAGGGGGTTGCCCTTGGGGTTTTGCGGGAGCGCGGCGAGGACGGCAGGGGCAAGCGCGACGAAAGCGGAGGCGATGGCCTCGCGGCGAGTCTGGGGCTTGGCCGAGAGATCGACCATACGGGCGCGGCCCGAGGGGTCGTAGTGGCTGAGAGTGGCTGGGTTGGTCATGGAGGCTCCAGGCTTGGGCGGATTGGTCAGAGTGAGGCGGGTGGGGGCGGGTGAATGACAATCTGTAAATTTTGCCGGTTTCTACAAAAGCTGACCTCAGACGGATTGATTCATCCTGGCTAATCTTTGCCGGGCGATTTTTTTCATGGATGTTTGAGGGGATGCGTCCGATGGTGGCGGGTATCGGAATCGAACCGATATGAGATTGCTCTCGGAGGTTTTTGAGACCTCTGCGTCTGCCAGTTCCGCCAACCCGCCAATATGAGGATTGTACCGCAGCGGAAACGAAACTCGA
>JAJZFR010000391.1 GCA_021805265.1 Acidobacteriota bacterium
CATCCCGCTCTCAGCGCCGAGCTGGACAAAATTCAGTACAGCTCGTCGATCACGATGAACCTTGTCTACGACGAAATCTCGCTCGGACCTTTGCCCGAGGGGTTTGGCTTTCTGGTGCCTGCCGTCGAGCAGCGCGCGATTCTCGCCTGCACCTTTGTTCATCGCAAGTTTCCGGGGCGTACGGCGCATGGGAAGGCGGTGCTTCGGGTCTTTCTTGGCGGCGCGCGCAAGGAAGCGCTGCTTGCAGAGTCGGACCAAACGCTCGCTGCCATTGTCCGCGAAGAGCTGCGCCAGATGCTGGGCATCACCGCCCAGCCGGAGCGGGTGGAGGTGAGCCGGTGGCCGCGCGCCATGGCCCAGTACGCGGTCGGGCACGCGGATCGCCTGGAGCGGATTCGCGCACATGTGGAGACGCTGCCGGGGTTGCGACTGGTGGGGAACGCCTACGACGGCATCGGGATCGCGGACTGCATTCGCCTAGGCCGGGCAGCCGGTCGCGCGGTTCAGGAATAACGGCTGCGGGCGGAAACAATCGCTTTGCATTGGCAGCGCCAGACTCTCGGAGAGTAGAATGGGCTGGCTATGAAAAACCCTTTCGCCAGCGCTTCCGCTGCCATCCTCACCGTTGCTCTTCTCTCCGGAATCGCTTTCCCAGCCGTTGCACAGGAGGCTGCGACGCCCAATGCGCAGCTAGCCAGCCGCGAGTTGAACGCGCGCGTGGATGCGCTGATGCGAAAGATGTCGCTCGAGGAAAAGATAGGCCAGCTTGTGCAGTATTCGGTGGGCGCGGCGACGGGTCCGGACGCGTCCAAACTGAGCTATGACGACCTGGTTGCGCAGGGCCAGATTGGCTCGCTGTTGAACGTGCATGGCTCCGACCAGGTGAACCACTTCGAGCATATCGCAATGGAGAAATCGCGGCTGCACATTCCGCTGATCTTCGGTCTGGACGTGATTCATGGGATGCATACGACGTTTCCCGTGCCGCTGGGGCTGGCTTCAAGCTGGGATCCGGAGATGGTGAAAGGCGTGGCTCACACGTCGGCTGTCGAGTCCCGCGCGGAGGGTGTGCCTTGGGTGTTTTCGCCGATGGTGGACATTGCGCGCGACGCTCGCTGGGGGCGGATTGTCGAGTCTGCGGGCGAAGACCCGTATCTGGGCGCGGCGATTGCGCGGGCCTGGGTCGAGGGCTATCAGCAGAATGACCTCAGCAAGCCGGATTCGGTCGCGGTGAGCGTGAAGCACTTTGCCGCTTACGGGGCTGCAATTGCGGGCCGCGACTACAACGCGACGGATATGTCGGACATCACGCTGCGTCAGGTTTACCTGCCGCCGTATCACGCTGCGGTCGAGGCTGGCGCGGCGACGATGATGAGTTCCTTCAACTCGATCAACGGCATTCCGGCGAGCGCGAACCCGTATACCCTGACGCAGATTCTGCGGCGGGAGTGGCGTTTTGACGGATTTGTGGTCTCGGACTGGGGCGCTGTCTCGGAGTTGCTGAACCACTCGATCGGTGCGGATGGCAGCACTGTGGCGCGCAAGGCGATTGAGGCAGGCGTCGATATGGACATGGAGGGCGGTCTCTACGGCACGACGCTGGCTGCACAGGTTCGTTCCGGCGCGATTCCGGAGTCGGTGATCGACGAGGCGTGTCGGCGGATTTTGCGGGTGAAGTTTGCACTTGGGTTGTTCGATCACCCATATATTGCGCCGACGCCAGCCTATGTGGCCACGCCGGAGAAACGCGCACAGGCGCGGAAGGTGGCCGACGAGACGATCGTGCTGCTGAAGAATGACGGAGTGGAAGGCTACGGCAAGCTGTTGCCGCTGGGGAAATCGGTGAAGACGGTTGCGCTGATCGGGCCGCTGGCTGACTCGCAGCAGGACATGCTTGGCTCGTGGGGCGCGCTGGGGGATGCGAAGAATGCGATTTCGCTGCGCCAGGCGCTTACCGAGCGATTGGGCGACCACCTGGTCTATGCCAGGGGCGTGGATGTGCTTTACGGCGAGGATGAAGCGAACCTGCGCCATGCGCTGGGCCAGCCGGAGACGCCGGTCTGGGATGAGAAGCAGGGAATTGCCGAGGCTGTGGCGGCGGCGCAGAAATCGGACGTGGTGGTGATGGCGCTGGGCGAGAACGCGGTCTGGATGACGGGCGAAGCGACCAGCCGCTCGAACCTCGACCTGCCGGGGCATCAGGAGCAGTTGCTGGAGGCGGTCGCGGCGACGGGCAAGCCTGTGGTGCTGGTGATGTTCACCGGGCGTCCGAGCACAATTCCGTGGGCCGCGAAACATATTCCTGCGATTGTGGAGGCGTGGTTTCCCGGCATCGAAGGCGGCCACGCGGTGGCCGATGTGCTTTTTGGCGACGTGAACCCGAGCGCGCGGCTGACGACCAGCTTTGCGCGCGACGTAGGCCAGGAGCCGCTCTATTATTCCCAGTTGCCGACGGGGCGTCCGGCGCACGCTGACCTGAACCACTTGCCAGCGAATGGCGAGGAAAAATTCCTGTCGCGGTACCTGGACGTGAATAACTCGGCACTGTTTCCGTTTGGCTGGGGGCTGAGTTACACAACCTTCCGCTTCAGCGCGCCGAAGCTGAGCGCGGAGTCGATTGCTGCAGCGGAACTGAAGCCCGGCAGTGGCGCTCCGGTGATGGTGACAGCGACTGTCACCAATACGGGTTCGGTCGCGGGCACGGAAGTCGCACAGCTTTATATTCGCAACACGGCGGCCTCGGTCGAGCAGCCGGTGCGTGTGCTGAAGGGTTTTGCCCGCGTTGCGCTGCAGCCGGGTGAGACAAAAACGGTCACCTTCCCGCTCGGGTTCGACGAGTTGAGTTTCTATAATGCGCAGAGCCAGCGGGTGGTTGAGCCAACGGTCTACAAGGTTTTTGTCGGGGGCAGTTCGCTGGCCGATCTCACCACGAGCTTGACGGTGCGCTGAAAGAGTACCATGCAAGAGTGGAACTTGCGGACAAAGTCACGAAGCTGAAAGAGACGCTGGCGGGTCTTGACGGGCTGCTGGTGGCCTACTCGGGCGGGACGGATTCGGCGTATCTGGCGTATATGGCGCATGAGGCGCTGGGCGAGCGGATGCTGGCGGTGATCGCGGACTCCGCGTCGCTGCCGCGCGCAGAACTGGCCGCTGCGCTCGAATTCACCGCAGAGCACGGCATCCCGACCAGGGTTCTGCAAACCGGCGAACTCGACAATCCCGAGTACGCAAAAAACGACGCGCAGCGCTGCTTCCACTGCAAGGAGGAGTTGTTTACGCGCATGGAAGCGATGCGCGCATCGCTTGGGTTTGCGTACCTGGCTTACGGAATGAATGTGGATGATCGCGGGGAGTTTCGCCCCGGCCAGCAGGCCGCCGCGCTGCACCACGCGCAGGCTCCGCTGGTCGAGGCCGGGCTGGGCAAGGGGGAGATTCGCGCGCTGGCCAGGGAGGCCGGGTTGCGCATCTGGGACAAGCCTGCTTCGGCGTGTCTTTCGTCGCGCATCGAGTATGGTCGGCCCGTGACCACGGAGGCGCTGGCGCAGGTGGAGCGCGGCGAAGAGGCGCTGCATCGGATGGGTTTCAGAAACGTTCGCGTACGCCACCACGGCGATCTGGCGCGGGTGGAAGTGGCGCGAGATGAACTCGAGCGAGCGCTCACCATGAAAGCGCTCGATCAGATGACGGCGGCCCTGCGTGGCTGCGGATTTCTCTATGTCACGCTCGACACCGAGGGGTATCGCTCCGGATCGATGAACGCGGTATTACCAGTTTCGGCGATAACTCATGGAACGGTATAATCCCCCGGAACTAACTCAGAACAAGAGGGTCTAAAACAGATGCGGGTTGTTTCTCTGGATTGCTTTGCCGGGATTGCCGGCGATATGTTCGTTGCAGCGGCGGCGCAGGCGGGAGTTCCGCTCGAAGTGCTGGAAGCTGCCGTCGCGGCGTTGCCGCTCGACGCGTCTCTGCGGGCTGAGGTTGTGGATCGCAGCGGGATTTCGGCGCTGAAGATACACGTCCTTGAAGGTGGCCAGCTTGCCGAGGGAAAAGAGCACGCTCATCTACATGACCACAAGCATGACCGTTCGCACGATCACGCGCACGATCACAAACCTGCGCACACCCATGGCGACATAAATGACCACGGACATGGCCACGCGCACACGCACGGTCGCTCGCTGAGCGTGATCCGCAGTTTGATTACCGCAGCGCCCCTGAGCCAAGCAGTGCAGCGGCGCGCGGTGCGCATCTTTGAAGCGCTCGGCGCGGCGGAGGCAAAGATACACAACGTGCCTGTCGAGTCGATCCATTTCCACGAGGTTGGCGCGGTGGACGCAATTGTGGACATTGTGGCGGCGAGCGCGGCGATGGACTATCTGGAGCGGTCAGGACCGGTGCGCTGGTGCTGTTCGGCGATCAATGTCGGTGGTGGAATGGTCGAGTGCGCGCACGGAACTTTTCCGGTGCCTGCGCCTGCGACAGCGGAGCTGCTGCGCGGCTTCCCGACCTACTCCGCGCATATCGAGAAGGAGCTGGTGACGCCGACCGGAGCGGCCATTCTCCGCATTCTCGATCCGGAGTTTATTGCGCAGCCCAGGATGCGTGTTCAGGCGATTGGTTACGGAGCGGGAACGCGCAATCCGAAGGGCTTTCCCAACGTTCTGCGGCTGAGTATTGGCGAACTCGAAACGACACACGACGACGAAGTGGTGGTGATCGAAACCGCGCTGGACGATCTGAATCCGCAGATTGTGGCGCACACGGCGCAACTGGCGCTGGCCGCAGGCGCGCTCGATGTGATGCTGACGCCGGTGGTAATGAAGAAGGGTCGCACTGGAACGCTG
>JAJZFR010000025.1 GCA_021805265.1 Acidobacteriota bacterium
TCACGCCCTCGACAATGTGCGCCACCTGCTCGCCAAACTCCGCGGCGATCTCCGCCGAAGTCACCGGCGTATCTTCCACCGCGTCGTGCAGCAGCCCGGCAGCAATCGCCGTCGCGTCCAGCTTCATTTCCGCCAGCACCTCGGCCACCTCAAGCGGATGAATGATGTACGGCTCACCCGAGGCCCTCATCTGCCCCTCGTGATAGCGAACACAGAACTCCCACGCCTTGCGGATCGGCGCTGTATCCTCGCTCGGACGATGCGCGTGAACCTCCTCGATCAGCCGATCAAAACGCCGCGCAATCGCCGCACCCCGCTCCACAGCCGCCTGATCTATCGCGGCTGCATCGGACGCGGCTCGACCGGACGCAACTGGATCAATCGCAACCTGCTCGATCGCAACCTGCTTGATCGCAACTTGATCGGACGGAGCTTGATCGGACGGAGCTTGACCGTGGGGTGTTCGATCCAGGGGAGCTTGATCTGCACGATATGGGTCAGAAGTGGCCAGACCCGCAGAAGAGGCCGGAGCCGCAGTGTCCCGGTCCACAGAGGCGGGAACAGCAGGCGACAACTCCACGCTTGCCGCCGAAGAATTGGGCTGCCGGGTCGCCATACTTCATTATAGGCCGGAAGGTTTACAGAAAATATAAGATTCCCGAGTGTTAAACCTCGGGCACTATGGCTGCCAGGATGCAACCGCTAGCGGAAGTCTTCGGATTTCCCATCGACAATCTTTCCGATACGGCAAATCGGTATCGGACAAAGAAACTATGCCCATTCAATAACAAGATTCCCAACTGCACCAAGGATAAAGCGAATGACCCGTTAGGTGTGTGCAGCGTCTTTGAGGCCGACTCGACGGCTATCACCTGCCCTATCCGCTTCCGAGAAGATTGGATCATTGCGGATGACGCAGCGGACTTTTTCTTCCCGCCAGATGCGCGCTGGACGTCTCTCACAGAAGTCAGACTCAAAGATAAATATGGGAAATCCGCAGGCAATATCGACCTCGTTCTCGTCTCATACAACTCCCATGGCATGGTAACTGACTTCGGAGCACTTGAAGTTCAGGGTGTTTACATCTCCGGAAACGTTCGCAATCCATTTGAGCACTACATGCAGGATCCGGCGGGTCGAGCGCAAATGAAATGGAAGGGCAAGCCGAATTATCCTGGGCCGGACTACCTTTCCTCCTCACGCAAACGGCTTGCCCCTCAACTCATTTTCAAGGGCGGAATCCTGAACTCGTGGAACAAAAAGTCGGCTGTTGCGCTCGATCAGGGATTCTTCAACTCACTTCCCAAACTCAGCGAGGTTCCGAAATCGAAAGCAGAGGTTGCATGGCTCGTCTATGACCTCGACTACAACAGGAAAACGAACCGCTATTCTTTGCAACGGAAGAAGGTCGTTTACACGGAATTTGAGGATGCCCTGAACATGATCACTCGTTCCGATGCGGGAGAGGTGACTGAATTCATTTCCATCCTTCAGGACAAGCTGGACGAAAAACTTAACGGTGGAACCGCCCCCACAACACAGACCCTCGACGCATTACTATAATCGCGATATGGCGCAAATGGCTCTATGGACGAGCGAGGTTCCTCTGACCAACGGCGTCGTGAACGTCTCCCAAATCCCGCAGCGCAGCCCTTTCCGCTACCCTGGCGGAAAAACCTGGCTTGTTCCCCATGCCCGAGCGTGGCTCAAAAGCCTGACCACGAAACCCTCGAATTTCATCGAGCCATTCGTCGGGGGCGGGATCATCAGTCTTACCGTTGCCTTCGAGAATCTCGCAGATCATATCCTCATGGTGGAACTCGACAAGGATGTTGCGGCATTATGGCAGACAATCCTCGCTAACGATGAGGATAACGAATGGCTTGCCGAGCGAATCCTTTCTTTCGATATTTCCGTGGAGTCGCTGCACCTTGAACTGGCTACGCCCCCCAACTCCACCCGAGAGCGGGGATTTCAAACTCTTCTACGGAATCGAACCTGTCACGGAGGGATACTTGCTCCGGGGAGCGGCATCCTCAAACACGGCGAAAACGGAAAAGGCGTGAAATCCCGCTGGTACGCGCAAACCCTTGCCAAACGAGTCCGAAACATCCGATACGTCCGCGACAAGATCACCTTTGTTCACGGCGACGGAATCCAGGTCATCCAGGAATATGCGCCACAAGAAACGGCAGCCTTTTTTGTTGACCCTCCCTACACCGCCGGACAAGACGGAAAACGAGCAGGAGCCCGTCTTTACACCCATTGTGAACTGGATCATGAAGAACTTTTTAAGCAGGCTGAAAGGGTAAAAGGCGGACTTCTGATGACCTATGACAACGCCGAGGAGGTGAAGCGACTGGCGCATCGCCATAACCTGTCGGCAGAAACAATCTCAATGCGGAATACCCACCACGCAACCATGCGGGAACTCCTCATCAGCCACGATCTTGCCTGGACTCACTTCTGATTTCCCCCGTTAATCACCCCGTTTCCACCACTCGCCTACATCCCGTTCAAAAGCGCTGTGTGTACGCCAGCCGCCGATCTTCACGAGGATGTCATTGGCGAGAGCAGCTCTAATCAAGGCTGAAGATCATATAGTAAATCTTGTATAATTATATCCATTGCGATACCATCGGGAACGATGGCGCACCGTGAGGAATCCCAGGAAGCCGCCGAACTCCACTTTGAAGGGGATTCGCTGGAGGTGCTGTCGGGCTTTCCCGATGAGGTCAAACGGGCGCTCGGATTCTCGCTGCGGCAGCTTCAAATCGGCAGGGAGCCGACCTCGCAGACGCGCAGCATGAGTTCCATCGGCTCTGGCGTCTACGAATTGAAAGAGGCCGATGAACGCGCGTGGTACCGGGCGATCTACCTGTCCAGGGTGGGGAACACGATTTACGTGTTGCACTGCTTTGAGAAGGAGGGACGCAAGACGGACCGGAGAGACATTGAGGTTGCCGGGCAGCGGCTCAAGCTGATCAGGCAACGATTGCAGGAGCAGAGGGCACATGAAAAGCGCAGAGAAAAATAAGCCGACCTACATCGTGAAGGGAAACATCTTCGACGCACTGGGCTTCTCCGCGTCGGAAGCGAGCGCACTGAAAATCAAAGCGGAAATTCTGTCCGCCATCCTCGAGCATGTGCGAGCCAGGCGCTACACGCAGGCGCAGCTTGTAGACATTCTGGACGAGTACCAACCGTCGGTGAGCAACCTGCTCAAGGGCCGAATCTCTCAGGTGAGCATCGAGAAGCTGTTGCGCTACGCCGACCGGCTGCATTTGCAGACAAGCATCGCGGTGCGGCCTACCGATGGGCGAAGCCGCCGTGGGAGAACCCGCGCCACGGCAAGCGCGCGGCGTCCGGCGCGAAAGCTCGCAGAGGCAGTTTAGCAATTCGCATTGCGCCGCAACCCTGCATGGGTTGTAATAGAATCCATTACAGTGTAATATATTTGGCATGACTACTGCGACTGCAAGGAAATCTAAGGTCTACACAATCAGCCTGCCGCCCGAACTCGCGCAAAGGGCCGAGGCGCTGGCTCAACGGGACAGCCGCACCATGAGCGAGCTATTCCGCGAAGCCTTCCGCACCTACTCTGCGCAGCAGGCGCGGCGGACACTGGATGAGTTGGGCGAGTATGCGGCAGGCCGCAGCCCGAAGGGCTACACCGAGGCCGATGTGCCCCGACTCATTCAGGAAGTGCGTGCCGAGAAGCCGCGCCGCCGCAAGGTACGGTCTAACGGGTGATCGTCGTCGTAGACACAAACGTCTGGATTTCTGCGCTTCAGTTTGCGAAAGGTCGCGGCACGCCGACCCTGGCGCTCGAAAAAGTAATGAGCGAAGACGTGATTGCAACCTGCGATGAGATTGACGCGGAGATTGTGCGCGTCCTCACGGAAAAGTTCTCGTGGGAACAGCACCGGGCAACAGCGGCGCTGCAAGCGATTTTGGTACGCGGTATCCACGTAAAGATTCAAGGCACGGTAAAGGTATGCCGTGATCCTAACGACGATATGTTTCTGGAGTGCGCCGCCCTTGCGAAAGCGGATTTGCTGGTTGCTGGGGACAAGGATTTGCTGACTCTGGGCATGTACAAAGGAACGCGCATTATCACGCCATCGGAGTATCTCAGAGCCGGATAAATGCATCCGGCGAATATTCATCGATGAGCAAGCCGCAGACCGCCGGAGCGATATTCATCCCAGCGGATGGGGATGCGGCCAGCGGCCCGTTCGACAACTCCGTGCCCGTTGCCGCCGTGCTACAGTGTCGAGGTACGCTTCACTCTCCCCGGAGGTGTGCCATGAGCGCCTTACTCAGATTGTTGCTTCGATCCCGACTTCAGTTCGCTTCGTTCCTACTGCTCCTCGCCGGATCGCTATCGGCCGCTGCTGCCGTGCCGGTGGTCTGGAGCGCTGTCCCGCCCAACGAACTCTACGGCGGCTACTCCTACGTCACCCAAAGCTACGACCAGACCCAGGACAACACCATCAGCGGCGGCATGAACGGCTGGCAGGCCTCGTACAAAACCCGCCTCCTGCCCTGGATCGGCCTCAAATTCGACGCCTCCGGCTACTATCGCAGCACACAATACACTCAGCCTCATGCCTACTTCCTGCTCCTCGGCCCACAGGTCTCCCAGCACTTCGGTCGCTACAACTTCCTCGTCCACGGCCTGATCGGCATCGCTCATCTCAACGGCCAGCAATCTTCCACCGGCGGCCAGCTCAACACCAACTCGACCGGCTTTCCTCTCATCTCGAACGCCACCCTGGCCGCAGCGGTCGGTGGCGGCGTGGACCGCGCCTTCAACCACTTCCTCGCCTGGCGCATCACTG
>JAJZFR010000187.1 GCA_021805265.1 Acidobacteriota bacterium
TCTTCGGACGGCTCGAGGACGCGGGGCTTCGCCCGGACGCGACGCGCGGGGCAGCGGTCGAGTTTACGCACTGAGGGTGCTGTTCGCATGGCACGTGTGCGCGCCTGGTCGGGCGAGGCATGGCCTATGCAGTTCCACAGTAGGTATAACCAGCGGGAGTGGATATTTGCGCAGCTTTTCCTTAAGAAAAGCTGCCCCTCGCAATTTTGGCTCGGGCAAAGTTACTGTGGAACTGCTCTAAAATAGAGCGATGACGCGGTGCTCATGGCCCGCCACAGGACCCCCGATGACCACGCTCAAAACATCGCTCACGGAATCCATGGCGCTTGCTGCGGAACAGGCTGGCCTGGCGTTGCTTTCCATCACCGAAGGCAAGGATTTTCACGGCCGGCCAACCTCGATCTTCACGGTTGCCCTCAAGACCCGCCAGGACGCTGCCCACACGCTGCGGCTCGAGCTGAGCGAGCACTTCGACTTTCACCAGCCGGAGCTGCTGCCGGCGATGACGGCGCATCTGGCGGAAGAGGCGAAGCGGCTGCGCAACCCACGGCCCAACGCCTGCGTGACGCTGGAGGGCCTGCCGGTGACGTTCCGGAACTTCCGCTGGCCCTTCCATCGCTCGACCTCGGGCGCGGACAGCTATCTGGTTCACGGCGAAATCTACCTCGAAGACGGCACGAACTCGGCGCTCCACGCGAAGATTGCGGCGGCGATGACGGTCACCTTTGCCGAGATCGTGCCCGCGCCGGAGCAGCCCTACGCGGAAGCCTTTCTGTACAACGCAGTGCGCAAGACGCTGGATCAGGGGCAGTTGGAGCTGGTGAAGAGCGGCAACCGCCAGCCGGTGCCGATGACCACGCGCTACTTCAGCCCGTGGCAGCGCAGATTTTTCTTTACGGATACGGACGACGCGGCGCGGCTGGAATATCTGACGGGGAAGTGCTTCTGGCTGTCTGGGGTGCTGGGCGGGAGCGAGCCGGTGTGGGTGGCCGACCCGCGCGACGCCCAGTACCTGAACACGACCGAGGCGGAACTGCTGCGCCTGGCGGCTGACGCGGCTGGCCAGGGTTGGCTCCGGCTCGAGGGCGAGTTCGCCGCCGCAACGCCCGCGCTGATGGCGCGCGCCGAGGAGTTCCGCGCGCGCCTGGACCACGCGCTCGCCATCACAAAACCCAGTTTCAATGAGTCCATGCGTGCCGGCGAGGGGAATATGTGACAGGAAATTCATTTCATGGATGGCGTCCTGATGCGGAGCTGCGCCGTCTATAGTGAAACTGAGCAATCCAAACTTCCACTTCCAGTCGAGGTCCACGCGCGCATGAGAGCATCTTTCCGCCTGACTCTGGCAGCCTTCGCTGCCGTCGTATCTCTAACGCTTCTTTCCGCTCGCGGGCCAGTGCTGGCGGCGAGCAACCCCCAGGCACCGGCAGCCCCACCCGCCGGATCGCCACCACCCCACTACAACTTTCCCGCGCCCACCAATCTTCAGGTTCTGCCGAAGACCATGACCGGGGAAGAGGTTCACGCGATCATGGAAAAGTGGGAGGGCGAGCTGGGCAGCGGCTGCCGCACCTGCCATGCAGTGGACACCAAGAACGTAGGCCCCAACGGACGCCCACGCCTGAACTTCGCCGACGACTCGAAGGAAGAAAAGCGGACCGCGCGGATGATGTACAGGATGACGGACAAGATCAACACGGATTACATTTCGATGATTCCGAACTCGGACCAGGGGGTCTCGTGCGGCACGTGCCATCGCGGCCATCTGGGGCCAGAGGCGTTTGTGCCACCCGCGCGCCACGAGGATCACGACCATCCGCCAGCGCCCCCGGCCGGAGCCCCCGCGCCGGCGGCTGGGCGATAACCCGAGTCCGGCAGATTGAAAACAGGGCTGGCGCTGGCCTGACAGGCTGAGCGCCAGCCCTACATCTTGCCCGAGTCCCGACCCGGAATCGCGTTGTCGATGAGCCGCGTCGCGCCCACCCATCCGGCGACGGCGATCAGGTTGCCGGCCTCGACCCGTTCGACCGGCGCGAGCGTCGCCCAATCGACGACCACGGCGTAGTCCAGCCGTACCCGCCCGGAAGCGATCATCGATTGCTCCATCGCCGCCGCGAGCACAGCGCCCGAGCGCTCGCCCTGGGCAAACAGCGATAGCCCGAGCCGCAGCGCGCGGCTCAGCGCCAGCGCGTCTACCCGCTGCTGCGGGCTGAGATAGCGATTCCGCGAGCTGAGGGCGAGGCCATCCGCGTCGCGGACGATGGGGCAGACAACAAGCTCGACCGGGAGCATGAGATCGGCCACCATCCGGCGCAAAACGGCCACCTGGACCGCGTCCTTCTGGCCAAAGTAGGCGCGATCCGGCTCGGCGGCGAGCAACAGCTTGGCGACTACGGTGGCCACGCCGCGAAAGTGGCCCGGTCGCGAAGCGCCATCGAGTTGGTCGCTCAGCCCCTCGACCTCGACAAAGGTCGCGGCTCCCGGCCGATACATCTCCCGAGGCTCCGGCGCAAACAACATCGCGACGCCTTCGGCTTCGAGCAAGGCGCAATCGGCGTCCAGGGTGCGAGGATAGCGGTCGAAATCCTCGTTGGGGGCGAATTGGGTCGGGTTCACGAAGATGCTCGCCGCGACCGCGTCACCGCGCTCCCGCGCCGCCCGCACAAGAGATAGATGCCCCGTGTGCAGCGCGCCCATGGTCGGCACAAATCCGACCGTCTGGCCGGCTCGGCGCGCCTGGCGCGACCATTGGCGCAGCTCCTCTGCTGTGGTTGCAATCCTCACGCTGATCTCTATACTTCTGCGGATTCCGGGACCGCGTGGCGCACCGCCGGGGGGAGCGTTCCGGCGGGCAGGTGATAGCTCTCGGCGTCGCTGGGAAAGGCGCGCCGCTCGACATCCTCGCGATAGTGATCGACGGCGTCGCGGATCAGCCCGGCGGCGTCGGCGTACTGGCGGACAAACTTCGCGTGGGGAGCGAAGGTCATGTTCAGGATGTCGTGGAAGACCAGAATCTGGCCGTCGCAGTCCGGGCCGGCTCCGATGCCGATCACCGGGATAGCCAGCTCGGCGGTAATGGCCGCTGCCACCTCGCGCGGAACGCCCTCGAGCACCACAGCGCCCGCGCCCGCCTCGGCCAGGTCGTGAGCCTCGGCGCGCAGCGCGGCGGCAGCGTCGCACGTCTTCGCCTGGACGCGGTAGCCGCCCATGCGATGCAGGCTCTGCGGCGTCAGGCCCAGGTGGCCGACCACGGGTATCTCGGCCTCGGCGAGCGCGCGAACCAGCTCCGGACGCGGCCCTTCGATCTTGACCGCTTCGGCTCCGGCTTCCTTGACGAAGCGGACGGCGTTGGCTACCGCGCCGGAGACAGCGCCGTGATAGCTGCCAAAGGGCATGTCAGCGACCACCAGCGCGCGGCGCACAGCGCGCCGGACAGCCCGCGTGTGGTGGAGCATCTCATCAACGGTGACAGCCAGCGTGTTGTCATGGCCCAGCACCACCATGGCCAGCGAATCGCCCACCAGGATCAGGTCGATGCCCGCCTCGTCCACCAGCCGCGAGGTCGCGTAGTCATAGGCGGTGAGCGCGGTGATGGGCTTGCCCTGCCGCTTCATCTCGGCGAGAGCTGGCATGGTGACCTTGGCGAAGGTTTGCGCGCTGGGCAGGCTGGCTGCGGGAGCTGCGGCGGGACGGTTGCCCGCAGAAAAACTATCGTGCAGATTGGTCAGACTCATCTCGTCTCCAGTGCCGCTCCGTATGCTCAGGATGCGACCCGTACAGGCCCGAGTTTACGCCCGAGGGTTTAGGATTGCAATGCGACAGGCGTGAGGAGAGGAGCGCGATTTCACAGCATGGAACACCTGGCCCTGAATACTGCACTCGCCACTGCACTCGCCGCCGGAGCCAGCGTGGCAACCGGGGCTTTGGGCTTCTATTGCTACGCCGCGCAATCGCCCGCTTCGCAGCTCTTTGGCCGGACGGCCATCGCGCCCCGGCAACCGAACCAGATCGCGCTCACCTTCGACGACGGCCCCAACCCGCGCTGGACGCCGATGCTGCTCGATATTCTGGCCCGCCACAACGTCCGGGCGACCTTTTTCCTCATCGGCAAATACGCCGTCCTTCAGAAGCCGCTGGTGCGCGAGATGCAGGCCGCAGGACACCGGATCGGCAACCATAGCTGGAGCCACCCCAACTTCGCCTGGACGGGCAACCGCCAGACCCGCGAAGAGCTCACACGGACCCAGCAGGAACTCGAATCGATCCTCGGCCAGCCGGTGCGCTTCTTTCGCCCGCCCTACGGCGCGCGCAGGCCCTACACGCTGGGCCTCGCGCGCTCGCTGGGATTGACGCCCGTGCTGTGGAACGCCATGACCGCCGACTGGAACGCGGCTTCCGGCGACCCTGCAACGCAGCGGAAGGATGCGGCAGCCATTGCCGAGCGCCTGACGGCTTTGATTGATCGCAACCAGAGGCGAGGTTTTGCCAGCAACATCGTCCTCCATGATGGTGGTCACAGCACGCTCGAAGCCAATCGCGCCGCGTCGATCACCGCCGCCGCGCTGCTGCTCGACCGCTTCACACCCACCCGCCAATTCGTCACCCTCGAAGCCTGGGAACGGCAAGCCTGACAACAAGCGTTAGCTCCGCATTGCGGCAAATGCCAGACGCGCGGCAGCCACAGTGGCCGCGATCTCGCTCTGGCCGTGGGTTGTGCTGAGGAACATGGCCTCGAACTGGGAGGGCGGCAGCCAGATGCCCGCATCGAGCATGGCCTGGTGGAAGCGGCCAAACCGGGCGGTATCGCTCTTCGCCGCGTCGTCGTAGTTGGCGACCGCC
>JAJZFR010000313.1 GCA_021805265.1 Acidobacteriota bacterium
TTCCAGCAGTTCCCGCGTCAGCACCGCAACCTCCGCCTCGAGCTGGACAACTCGCTCCGTCAGATCGAGATCCTCCGGTGCGAGCTCGACCGCCGACGGCGCGGCAGGAATCGCAGGCTGATGCAGGTCAAGCAGCGAATCTCGCGCTGCGATGGCGGGCGGCGGGGCAAACCAGCTTGCGTCACCGCCCAGGGACAGCGTCTCCCGACCGGCTTGATCCCCATGATCCGGCGAAAACAGGTGGGTATAGCGCACCTCCTTCATTCCAGGCTGCCGCGGCAAGACCCGCGCCAGCACCGGCTCGTGCGTCATCAGCCGCTGCAGCACCGCCAGCACGTCGCCTACCTCTTCAAACGCAAAGATTCGCTCGGTCCGGCCGCGCAGCTCGCCCGGCGTCTGCGCTCCGCGCAACAGCAGCACACAAAGCACAGCAGTCTCGGCCCGCGTCAGGTTCAGCGCCTCCTGCAGCCGGTGTTCATACTTCGCCACGCGCCCATCCGCGCGCGCCTCGCCCGCCAGCCGCTCGGTGGCCAGCTCCGCCAGCGCCGCGCGAACCTCGCCCTCGTCCAGCGCCATCGCTGGCTCGCGGTTGTTCTTCTGGTTGCAGGCATTCGTCAGGGCATTCAACGACAGGGGATAGTACTCGGGCGTCGTGGCCTCTTTTTCAACCAGCGCGCCCAGCGCTCGCACAGCAGCCGGGGAAAGCGGAACAAGTTGCCGGATCATTGGCCTATTCTGTCAGGTTCAGCCCGCTAGCGGCGTGGACTGCCTGTGCAAAACCCGCACCAGCGCCTCAAAGCAATCGGCGTCCAGCTTGGCCGGTACGTCCTGTTTCATGATCTCGATCACCTGCGCGGTTTCGAGCGCCTTGCGGTACGGCCGCTCCTCTGACAGCGCGCCGTAGATATCCGCCACCGTGAGAATGCGCGAGTCGAGCGATAGGTCGCCTGCCGTCAGCCCAAACGGATAGCCGCTGCCGTCGAGCTTTTCGTGGTGCTGCCCGGCGATCTGCGCCATCACGCCAAAGTGGCTGATCCGGCCCAGAATCTCCTCGGTCAGCCGCGAGTGGCCCTTGATGATGCCGAACTCCTCCGCCGTCAGTTTGCCCTGCTTGTCCAGAATCGTATTCGGCACGCTCAGCTTGCCCACGTCGTGCAACAGCGACGCCCGATACATCCGGCGCACCCGCTCGGGCCTGAAACCCATCTCCGCAGCGATTCCCACCGCTGCATGCGTCACGCCCACCGAGTGCGTATAGGTGAAGGAAGACTTCGCGTCCACCACCTCGGCAAACGCCTCGCAGATCAGGTCAATGTCCGCCGCCGCCAGGGCCTTGCCAGCCTCCGGCTCGAGCTCGACCACCGTCGCGCGAAGGTTCTGGACGGCGACGGCGCGCGCCAACTCGCCCCGCCGATGGAGACCGCTCACCAGCCGCACCAGCTCGGGGTCAAACCACCGCCCGCTGCGCTCTTCCAGTTCCTTGACCGCCGCGTCAAGCCCGCGTCCAGGGCCAGTCTCTGACCCAAATACATCCAGGTGCTGCGCCACAGCCATGATCCGCGCCAGCATCGGTATCGCAGCCCCACGCAGTCGCTGCGGATAACCGCTCCCGTCCCAATGCTCGTCCAGCAACTGGATCGCTTCCGCCGTCCTTGCGCTCAGCCCGATCTTTCGTGCAATGCTCGCCCCGCGGTCGCAACGGAGCTCGATCATCTCCCGATTGTTCCGGTGCTGTTCTGCCGCCAGCTTCAGAATGCGCCCGATGCGTTCCGTAGCCCCCGCCTGTGGCAACGCCTGCCGCCACAGCGCCTGCACCGCGCCCACCGAGGGACGCGTCCAGTCCAGAAACTTGACGTCATGCTTCATCTGCCGGTCGTCCCCGCCGATCAGCAGACACATTCGTGCCGAGTTGCTGCTGCAACCCACGTCCTTGAGCAGTAGCGCGTAGTACAGGTCGGCACACATCTCCGTCGGCAGCCCAAGCTCCCCGGCGATCCGCAAACCATACAGGCAGCAGCGCAGTGCGTGGCCCGGCACGGCGCCTTCCGTCAGGTCCAGCGCATACGAGAGCGCCGACAAAATCTCCCGCAGGGGTATCTGCAACCCATCCTGGGATTGCGCTCCCGCGGACGGCAACAGCCGCGGCCCTGCCACACACAGCCCGGAAACACGATTTTCAACCAAGGCCGACATACTGGCACCTCTACCAAGTAGTACGAATGACAACCCTATGCGGATGTATCGGCCATTCCGACCCATTGCGAGAGTAACTTTCCGCCTTCGCCAACCCAGCGGCAAATTGCAGTCGCAAACGCTGCTCAGCGCCTGCTCGAAACCCGCTTCCGTCAGCACTCCCACGCGCCAGCCGCGTGTTTGACCGCATCAGGGCCGCCCAGTATACTGCAAAGAGTAATGCGGGAGTAGCTCAGTGGTAGAGCATCGCCTTGCCAAGGCGAGGGTCGCGAGTTCAAATCTCGTCTCCCGCTCCATTCCGCCCTCCGGTGCCAGCCGGACTGGCTACGGCTGGAATGGATTTCAAACCCTGGACCAGAAATCGGCCCTGCCAAGGCGCGGTACCCAAGTGGTAAGGGAGAGGTCTGCAAAACCTTTATGCGTCGGTTCGATCCCGACCCGCGCCTCCAAAACTTCTCAACAACTTACACTCAAGAGGTTTTCGGTCTGGCTGCCAATTGGTCTCTAATTGACCGCTAACCCCTTACGAAGCAGGCCTATACGCGCCCTCCAAGGAGGCCGACCGTGCGCCAGGACCTTGAGACTTTTTCTGCGCCCGTAATGACATCCTTGCGGTAGAAGCCCTCCCACCAAACTGGATCGCGATCCTCACGTAACCAGACGCTGCCGGTCTGAAATCGCTTGCGAGTCAATGTAAAACCCTTTCCGTTGACTCGGGCAATTCCGTCGGATGGCTCCAGTGTACCGCTGGCGGGATGCCGTTCGCGAGAGCGGATGTAGAGCAAAATGTGGTCGGGATTGAAGCGGATGCCGCGCTTCCCGAAGCGGACAATAGGGATTGGGTCTATCGCTTTCGGTCCTGTTCGCCTGTAAATCCAACTCAGGGACAGGCCCAAGGTCTGCGAGAGCTGGGAGACCGTCAACAGCGGACGGATACCGGATTCTTCCAGGGCAGCCACCTAAACAGGGTAGAAACTCCAGGAGGCTGCGTTTTGGAAAGTTTTTCCGCCCGCGCGAAAATCTTTCCGAAAGCCCTCAGATGTGCCTCATTCTTGGTGAGAGAGTGCAATCAGTCATTGACGCAATCTGCTCGTTTGGACAATGGGCTGCCAGAACCATTCTGACACTTTAATGAGCGCGTTGGCCTGTAGTCGTCATTCGAGCGTAACTGCGTATAGTCGATGATCCGACTCCACATTTGAGATGGAGACTGTGAGCCACCGTGTGGGACTTTCTTCTGGCGCTGTTCCACTTTCAACATGCAAGTTCGCGGAGCCGCTTGACGAGAAATCGCCGCGCCGGCTCCGGCAGGGCGAGGCTTAAAGCTTTTTCATAGGCAGCACGAGCCTCCGTTGATTTCCCCAGTCGCCGGCACATGTCTCCTCTTGCAGAGTGCGCGAGGTAATAATTTTGAAGAGCTTCGCGAGCGAGAATGTCCTCGACTAGCACGAGGCCGGCTGCTGGACCGTCGCGCATTGCGACCGCCACTGCCCGGTTGAGTTCCACGACAGGAGACGGGTTCGCGAGCAACAGCGCGTCGTAGAGGTCCACAATCTGGTTCCAATCCGTCTCCACAGCCGTGGATGCCTCGGCATGAACAGCCGCAATTGCCGCCTGCAGCGTGTAGGAACCGAAACGGCGCGACGCAACGGCGCGTTCCACCATATCCAGACCTTCATCGATAAGAGCACGGTCCCATAGCAAGCGGTCTTGGTCGTCCAGTAAGATCAGCTCGCCGCCTGGCGAGGCGCGTGCGCCACGGCGCGATTCGTGCAATACCATCAACGCCAGTAATCCCTGCACTTCGGGCTCGGGCAACAACTGGACGAGCAGTCGCCCAAGACGGATGGCTTCACCGGACAGATCGAGCCGGGTCAGCGATTCACCTGCCGATGCCGCATAGCCCTCGGTAAACACCAGATAGATAACTTGGAGCACTGTGTCCAGTCGTTCCGGAAGATCCGCCTCCGACGGCACCTGGTAGGGAATGCGGGCTTCGCGGATCTTGGCTTTGGCACGGACGATCCGCTTGGCAATCGTAGGCGCTGCGGTGAGAAACGCGCGTGCAATCTCCTCGGTGGTAATGCCACATACCTCGCGCAAGGTCATGGCTAGCCGAGCATCCGGAGGCAAGGCGGGATGACAACAGGTGAAGATCAGCCTCAGTCGATCATCCTCAATGCCCGAGTCTGTGATGTCCGGTTCAGCCCATGCTGCGGGGTTTATAGGCTCGGCCCCGCGCTGCGCCATTTCCGCTACGATCGCGTCGAATCGGGCGTGCCGGCGGATGCTGTCAATAGCCTTGAAGCGTCCTGCCGAGACCAGCCATGCGCGGGGGTTGGCAGGCACGCCGCTCTGTGGCCATTGTTCAACAGCGGCCGCGAAGGCGTCGTGCAAGGCTTCCTCGGCTCGGTCGAAGTCGCCCAGCAGGCGGACCAGCGTAGCAAGAACGCGTCGCGAGTCGGCCCTGTAAATCGCGCCCACCAGCCCACGCACTCGTTCCTCTTCGTTTTCGCCCTGTCGCGAAGCATCCATCAATAGCGTCTCGCTGCACTCCATCCTAGCTGTCCAGCTCGCTGTTTGCAGCGACGCGGGAATAAGGAAGCATGACGGCAATCAAGTACCGTCA
>JAJZFR010000040.1 GCA_021805265.1 Acidobacteriota bacterium
GACCCCCGAGGCCACGCGCCGCCTGATCGACCGCGAGGTTCCGGGACTGGCCGAGGCCATGCGCGCCGGCACGGCTGGCGCGTACCATTTTGCATGGCTCAGCCGCGCGGTCGCGGGCCTGTGCGGCAGTACGCTGATTGTCAACCTGCCCGGCAGCCAGCGCGGCGCCACCGAGTGCCTTCAGGCGATTCTCCCGCTGCTGCCGCATGCCCTCGAAATCATTGCCGGCGGCAGTGTGCATCCAGCGCACTGAGCATCCCGCCCACTGAGAATCCAGCGCACGGAAGCCTGGCAACCGGATCAGGGCTGCGCGGTCAACAATCCCAGCGTCTCCTGCGTACTGTCGTTTTCGATCACCAGCGCGTGTCCGCTATCGATCTGGTAGAGCGTGAACTGCCCGGCCGTCGTGGGGCTGGTAACATTCAGCCCGGTCAGCGTTCCCGCCATTACACCATTCGTCGCGGGCGTAAACGAACCGGTAACCGCGTTGTCTTCGGAGGTGTTCGCCGTCCTGTTTACGGGCACCGCGACGTTGGCAAAACCCGTCAGATCGACGGTGGACGCGCCCGGAACCATCGCCAACGAGCCTTGCTCCGTCGATTGCACGGTAGTCGTCGTGCTCGACGCCGTATACAACGCACTTGCATTCAGACCGTAGGCACCGTTGAGCGAGGTTGGGCTGAATGTGGACGCCGCTCGCTGATAGGCTTCACCCCCGGCGATGTCTTGCCCCTTGTAAGTTATCGCCAGCGCGCGCCCGTTCGCTGCCAGGTCCAGCACCATCGAGTAGGGATAGATGCTGCCATCGGTCAGGTTGGTAATCGCGATCCTTCCGTTGGCCTCGATGGTGTAGCTGCCGGTCACCTGCAACGGCTGCTGAGACTGGGAGCCGGAGAGGTCGCTGACCGTCATCAGGCCGCTGACGCCGCCGCTCGCATTGAAGGTCAGCACACCGGCCTGGTCGCCATACCCATTGTTGCTCAATCCCTGCAAGCCGAAGACATAGCTCTGATTGGCCAGGCCAGCCGCAGTAAACGCGCCGGTCTGCGCGCCCTGGCTGATCGCCTGGCCCATCAGCTGGCCCTGAAAATTGGAATTGTCTGTCTGGTCGCCGGTCTCCATGAGCGCAATGTGCCCGGTGTCGATCACGTATCCCGCCACATACACGGGCGGAAACGGAAGACTGTCCGAGGCCGCCGGAGACAAGGCAAAGACGATGCGTCCGTAGCTGTCGGGCGCGGTCACGGCCGTGGGAGCCAATGCCTCTTCTCCGCCGTAGCTGAGATTCGGCGCTTGAATATCCAGTACGCTGCCATTGCCCGAAGCGCTGTTGGTGCCGTCAATGTTGAGTACGCCGGTCATCCACGCCGGACCCTGATCGTAGCTTTGTCCATTGAGCGCAAGGGCGTAGCCGCCGCGCGGCGCCGCTGTGGTGGTCTGCGGGCGCAGGCTCACCAGCGCGGGCACCCCGTCGATCTGTGCCGTGAACCCCTGCCCGTTTGCGCTCACGATGCCAGTCAGCGTCTGCGTGGTCCCGCTGTCCAGTTGCAGCGTGATGGTCGTCGAGCCGTCGGAGTTCGCTGTGTACGCGCCGCCCACAACCTTGTGCTCCGTAGCCTGTGCCGGAGAACACTGCCCGCTGTATCCGCTGCAAAAGCTGTTCACCAGCAGGTCTTCCTCGCCGCCGGTAACCACTCCGCCAGCCACCGTAAACTCTCCTGTATCCATGGCCAGCGGCGTTGCCACGCTCTGCGCATAACTCGACTGTAACTGGAAGACATAGCTCCCGTTGGCCAGCGCCTGGGCCGGCGGCAGGATGGTCACCTCTGTTGAAATCGAAACCGCCGGATCGGACGCCGGATCACCCACCAGGGTCGCCGTCAGCGTCACCACTTCTCCGGCTGCGCTCGACGCCGTGCCGGGCGCGGTGTAGGTCGCTGCCTGCCCCGAGGTTGTCGTCACCGGAGCTACACTTCCACAAGCTGCGCCGTTGCAGGTGACGGTCCAGTTCACCTCCGGGGTTGGGGAAGAATCATTGGTGATGGTAACGGCGTACTGCGCCTGTGCGCCAGCCTGCACCGATCCCTGAATCGGAGCTACGAACGCCAATGTGGGTGGCAGTGGCGGGGTGATGGTGATCGTCGCCTTTGCGCTGACGGCGCTGTCGGCCTGCGCAGTGGCCGTGATGGTCACAGTACCGCCGGTGGGAACTGCTGCTGGCGCGGTATAGGTTGTTGCGCCAACTTCGGCGTTCCCGGTGAGCGTTCCGCAACTGGCGCTGCCGCACTGAACGGTGTAATTGACCAGAGAATTGGGTGTGTTGGCAGCCAGGTTAATCACGACCGTGTTGGCGTAAATGGCAGAGGCGTCGAGGGTGGCCGAAGTGCCGACGGGCATCGAGGTCGGCGCGCCGGTAAACAAGACCGAGGTTGGCATGGGATTCTGCCCCGGCAGCGACGAGCCGCCACCCATGCACCCGGAAAGCGCGAGCGCAATCAGGGAAGCGAACAGCAGTGCCAGGGCTTTGGACGGCGATCGAAGCGCGCGCATGGAAATCTCCTCGGAGGAAGCCACGACCAGAATTTCATACCGTGCCGGTTGAAAGACGGAACGGCATTTTATTGGGTGTGCAACTGTAGGAACCAGACACGCGCTGCCCGGAAAAGTTGCGAACGGCAGCGCGTGGCTCATCGCTTAGTATGAAGTGTGGTGCCGATTGTCGCGACGCCAGCCGTTGCGTCCTGTGCCCTGAAACAACGAGAAGTTCGAGAGGCGATGCATGAAGGGAATTTTGCTTGCGGGAGGTTCGGCGACGCGGCTCTATCCGGTGACGCACGTGGTCTCGAAACAGTTGCTCCCGGTCTATGACAAGCCCATGATCTATTACCCGCTGACCACGCTAATGCTGGCCGGGATACGCGAGGTGCTCATCATCTCGACCCCCCGCGATACACCGAGTTTTCAGGCGCTGCTCGGCGATGGCCGGGAGTGGGGGATGCGCTTGAGCTACGCCGTGCAGCCCAGTCCCGACGGCCTTGCCCAGGCGTTCCTGATCGGGCGGGAGTTTCTCGCGGGCGACGGTTGCGCGCTCGTCCTCGGCGACAACATCTTCTACGGCCAGACGCTCGGCCACAGCCTGACAGCGGCTGCGCAACGCAGCGCCGGCGCGACTGTCTTTGCTTATCCCGTCCACGATCCGGAGCGCTACGGCGTGGTCGAGTTTGGCCCCGATGGCCGTGCTCTCAGCATCGAGGAAAAGCCCGCAAAACCGAAGTCGCGCTACGCCGTCACGGGTGTCTATTTCTACGACGCTTCGGTGGTCGAGATTGCCGCCGCGCTCAAGCCCTCGCCACGCGGCGAACTCGAGATCACCGATGTGAATCGCCACTATCTCGAGCGCGGCACGCTCCAGGTCGAGGTCATGGGTCGCGGCATGGCTTGGCTGGACACCGGAACCCACGATTCGCTCTTCGAGGCCAGCCTTTTCATCCGCACCATCGAGCAGCGACAGGGCCTGAAAGTCGCCTGCCCCGAAGAGATTGCCTTTCGCAAGGGATGGATCGACGCCGTGCAGTTGGAGCGGCTCGCGGAGCGCTCGGCCAAGAGCGGCTACGGACTCTACCTCCGCTCCGTGCTCGACGATCCACTGCTCAGCTCAGACCGTCACGCAGACATGGGAGGCGCGCTGTGAAGGTGATCGAAACGGCTCTGCCCGGCGTACTCATTCTGGAGCCGACGCAATACTCCGATGAGCGCGGCTACTTCATGGAGACCTTCAACCTCAAACGCATCACCGCGCTCGGCCTGCCTGCGACCTGGGTTCAGGACAACCTCTCGGTTTCCAAACAGAATGTGGTTCGCGGCATCCACTACCAGGTCGAACATGCCCAGGGGAAACTGGTGCGCGTGATGGCCGGCTCGGTGCGCGACGTTGTGGTCGATCTGCGCGGCCAGAGTCCCACCTTTGGCCGCCACGTCACCATTGATCTCGATCCCGACTCCGGGCGGATGGTCTGGATTCCTGTCGGCTGCGGCCACGGATTCGCTGTCGTCGAGGGTCCGGCAACCTTCACCTACAAGGTGACCGACGACTACTGCGCGGCGGGCGAACGCACCATCCTGTGGAACGATCCCGCGCTCGCGATCGACTGGGGGATTCAGGAGGCAATCGTCTCGGCCAAGGACGCCGCAGGTGTGCCATTCCACGCGGCGGAAGTCTTCCTGGAGATGGGCGCATGACGGGCAGTTTGGTGCCAGCGACTCGCATTTCCCCCCGCGTCCTGATCCTCGGCTCGGGCGGCCAGTTGGGAGCCGAGCTGGCGCGCCGGTTTACGGACAGCCGCGCCGACGCCTGGGAGGTCCGAGCCATGGGCCGCGCTGAGGTTGATTTCACCGACCTCGAAGCGGTGCGCCAGGCGGTGCGCGGCTTCGCTCCCACGGTCACCATCAACGCCGCCGCTTACACCGCGGTTGATCGCGCTGAGGCCGAGCGCGATCTCGCCTTCACCGTGAACGCCGCCGCCCCCGGGGCGCTCGCCGAGGAGATGACGCGCCTTGGCGGATGGCTCCTCCACTATTCGACCGACTACGTCTTCAACGGCAACGGCGAGCTGCCCTGGCGCGAGACCGACACTACGGGGCCGCTCAACGTCTACGGCGCGTCCAAGCTCGCCGGGGAGCTGGCGATTGCCGCCTCCGGCGCGAAGCATCTCATCTTTCGCACAAGCTGGGTCTACGCCGCCGAAGGCAGGAATTTCCTCCACACCATGCTCCGCCTCGGGCGCGAGCGCGAGCGGCTGACCATCGT
>JAJZFR010000215.1 GCA_021805265.1 Acidobacteriota bacterium
CTTTCGGATCGAATCGACATCTTCGAGATTGAGCAGTTTGTTGCGCTGAACCTTTACGAACTCGCCAGGTTTGCGGCAGAGGGCCGCAAGACCGCCGTGACCGACCTCGTATCCAGGTACAACGAGATTGTGGAAGAATTTGAAACCGATCCTAGCCTGAAGATCGAACTGCGATGATGACTGAGCGGTCGATTATGCCCCATAGGAGTATTTTGCGTTCCTGAGTTTGCTAGAGGGGTTCCGGGGGTAGGATCCAGCCGCCGCCGAGGACTTCGTCGTTTTGGTAGAAGACGGCGGAGTGGCCTGGGGTTACGGCGCGCTGGGGTTCGTCGAAGGTTACGCGGACGCGGTCGGGGGCGACGAGTTCGAGGGTTGCCGGGGTTGGCTGCTGGCTGTGGCGGATGCGGACTTGTGCCCGTAGGGTTGGGTTGCGGCCGGGTTCGGGACTGGGGGCCTGACCCGATGCCTGACCGGGTGCCTGACCGGGTGCCTGACCGGATTCGAGACCCGGTGCGAGGCCGGGGGTCTGACTGGATTCGAGTCCGGGGATGGCGATCCAGTTGAGGCGATGGACGAGGAGGGACGGTCGGTTGAGTTCCGTCTCGGGGCCGACGGTGACGCGGCGGGAGTGGGCGTCGATCTGGAGGACGTAGAGGGGATTGGGAGCGAAGACGCCGAGGCCCTTGCGCTGGCCGACGGTGAAGTTGTGGATGCCTTGGTGATGGCCGAGGGTTGCGCCGGTGGTGGAGACCAGCTCGCCGGCGGAGTCTGGGACGGCCTGGCTCTGCTCCTCGAGGTAGTTGGCGATGAACTGCTTGTAGTCTCCGCCGGGGATGAAGCAGATTTCCTGGGAGTCTGGCTTGTCGGCGAGGGCGAGATGGCTTTCGCGGGCGATCTCGCGGACTTCCGGCTTGGTGAGGTCGCCGAGGGGGAAGAGGGTGTGTGCGAGCTGGTCCTGGGTGAGTCCGAAGAGGAACCAGGTCTGGTCCTTGGCGAGGTCGGCGGGGCGCTTGAGTATCCAACGGTTGCGCACGGGGTCGAAGTGGTTGCGGGCGTAGTGGCCGGTGGCGATTTTGGTTGCCCCGATCTGGCGGGCGGTGAGGAGAAGCTGGTCGAACTTGAGGTGGTTGTTGCAGAGAGAGCAGGGGATGGGAGTGCGGCCGGCGAGGTAATCGTCTACGAAGGGCCGGACGACGTCGCGCTCGAAACGCTCCTGCTGGTTGACGACGTAGTAGGGGATGTCGAGCGACTCGGCGACGCGGCGGGCGTCGTAGACATCGTCGAGGGAGCAGCAGCGCCCGGTGGAGCGGGTGGGGACGCCGGGCTTTCCGGCGAGGCGGTTCTGATCCCAAAGCTGAAGGGTGAGGCCGATGACGTCCGCTCCCTGAGCGCGGAGCATGGCGGCGACGGTCGAGGAATCGACACCGCCGGACATGGCGACGGCGATGGTCTCGCGTGGCGCGCTGGCTTGGAGGTCTGGCTTGGGCGAATTGGGCAAATCGGTAAGGGTGTTGGGGATCGGGGTCATGGGGTTGCCTCGGCGAGCACGGGCGAGGGAGTTGGGGCGTGAGTTGGCGCTAGGGCGCGCAGGCGCTCGACCGCGGGAGGGATGATTTCGAGGGCGTAGTCGATGTCTTCGACGGAGGCGGTCTTGAGCAGGCTGAAGCGGAGGCTGGAGCGGGCGCGCTGCTTGCCGATGCCCATGGCGAGCAGGACGTGGGAAGGCTCGGTTGCGCCGGAGTGGCAGGCGGAGCCGCCGGAGACGGCGAGACCCTTGAGGTCGAGGGCGATGACGAGCGCCTCGCTGTCGAGGCGGTCGAACCAGAGATTGGAGGTGTTGGCGGCACGCGGGGCGCGGACGTGGTGAGTGCCGGCTCCGTTGACTCCGATCTCCGGGATGGTTGCGAGGAGGCCGGATTCGAGGCGGTCGCGGAGAGCGGCCAGCCGGGAGAGGGTGCCGTCGGCGAGCGAGCGCATGGCCAGCTCGGCGGCCTTGCCGAGGGCTACGATGGCGGGGACGTTTTCGGTTCCGGCGCGGCGGCGGCGTTCGTGAGTGCCACCGACGAGGAGGGGCTCGAGCGGGGTTCCGCGACGGACGTAGAGCGCGCCGATGCCCTTGGGCGCGTGCATCTTGTGGCCGCTGATGGAGAGCAGTTGGCAGCCGATGCCGGCGACATCGATGGGGAGCTTTCCGGCGGCCTGAACGGCGTCAATGTGGAAGCAGACGCTGTGCTCGGCAGCGATCTGGCCGATGGCCTCGACGGGCTGGATGACGCCGGTTTCGTTGTTGGCGAGCATGACGCTGATGAGGCGTGTGTTGGGCCGGATGGCGGCGCGGATGGACTCGGGATCGATGAGGCCGGTGGCGAGAGGCGCGACGCGGGTGACCTGGACGCCGCGAGCGGCGAGGCGCTCGGCCGGGGTGAGGATGGCGGAGTGCTCGATGGCGGTGGTGATGAGGTGGTCGCCGGGTCGGAGCAGGCCAAAGAGCGCGGTGTTGTTGCCCTCGGTGCCGCCGGAGTTGAAGACGATTTCAGCGGCGTGGCAGGCGAGGAATTCGGCGAGGCGCTCGCGGGCCTCGTCAACGGCGCGGCGGGCGGTCTGGCCGGGCTGATGGATGGAGGAGGCATTGCCGAAGTGGTCGATCCAGTAGGGGTGCATGGCCTGGACCACCTCGGGCAGGAGGGGTGTGGTGGCGTTGGCATCCATGTAGACTCGGCGCATGGGGGTGACTCCTGTATTGATTGTACGGAGATTTGGGCTGGAGGCATAACGCGGCGGCAGGACAGAAGCAGAGGCATATCTTCTTTTGCGAGAAGCCGGGAGCAAGTAGGAACAAAAGACCGTTGGTTTATGAACCCAAAGACTGCGCTCTCGAAGAACAAGTCAACAAGTCTTGCCTCGGTCGGGTAAGCTGACAGGAACGCCTATGGACACAGTGAAGACCAACCAAGCCATTCAGCTTCCTGATGGCCGCAGGCTTGCCTATGCGGAATACGGCTCGCCGGGCGGCATTCCGGTCTTCTATTTTCATGGTGCTCCATCCTCCAGGCTTGAGCCGATGGTTCTAGGTGAAGAGACTCTTGCGTCCTCAGGTCTGAGGATCATTGCACCGGACCGCCCTGGTATGGGTCTGTCCGATTTTAAGCCTGGGCGAGGCTTTTCAGATTGGGCGGCGGATTTGGTCCAACTGGCGAACCACTTGGGCCTACGAAGGTTTGCTCTACTTGGGAATTCCGGCGGCGGGGCCTATGTGGCTGCCTGCGCGGCTTGCATTCCGGAGAGAGTGACCTCAGCGGTGATTGTTTCAGGCGCATGGCGGATGGACGCGCCGGAGGTGGCGGAGAACCTGCCGTTTGTGAACCGGATATTCTGGATTCTGGCCCGGCGCTTTCCTCCCGGCCTGCGGCTCCTGCTCAGCACCATGCGGCGACCTGGCAAAGCGTCTCGCGATACCGAGCTTGCAAAGATGCGCCCACACTTGCCGCCCGCCGATTATGCGGTAATGTCAGAGCCGGGCCGGCTGGAAGCGTTGCAACACGCTATTCAGGAGGGTCTGCGTACCGGAACCATCGGTGCGGCGTGGGATGTTCGGATGTATATTGATGCCTTCGACTTCAGCCTCGCCGACATCCCCATTCCCGTACTCTTGTTTCACGGCGTGGAAGATAGAAATGTGCCCATTGCTCTTGTTAGGTCGTTCGTTCGCGACCTTCCCAACGCGACGCTCATCGAGTTCCCGGAGGATGCACACCTCTCGATGTTGTGCTGTCATTTCGAGAAAATTGTCTCAGCTCTGAAGAAACATGAAACGAACCTTTAAAAGGTAGCTGTCTTTACGCATGATAATGTCCTTCATCATGCGTGAGGCGTCTGGTAAAGCAGTCCGGTCCAATTTTGCGAGCACATTTGCCACGCGCGAATCTTCCCTTCCTATCCCTGATAAAGGGATGGGATTCTCAACTGTTGACTCCAGGCCGATGCGCGTTTCCAGCATTGACTTCCTTTGAATCAAGCATTGGCGATTTGCCTCTCGGCGATGCCCGTGGAAGGTCGCGGGAGTGAACCACGTTTGTTGGTATTTTATTGATCAGCCACCCGAAAAACTTTACAAGATCGGGGCTGGGTTCTTCGCTTTTGCGGGCACGCGGGACTCCGTGAGCGGCGTGAACTCAATCGGCGCTTGAATTCCATTCGGAAGGGCAGGCAGAAGCCTTGGATCGCAGAGCTGGAGTTGCGGCGGGAGATTTTTTGCGGCTGCTCGGAGAGCCGGATGGATTGGCGACCACAGTCAGGATTGAGCGGCGAATCTTTTTGCTCAGGCCGAGGCGATCTCCCACTTCCTCGAGGGAGGGTATCGGAGTCGTCAGTGTGACCGAGCGGACCAAGTGGCTACTGTACCACGAAAACATGGTTAGGCTGTTTCAAGCTGCGGATCAAACTGCGGCTCAAACTGCGGATCAAACTGCGGATCAAGCTGCGGCTCAAGCTGCGGATCAAGCTGCGGATCAAGCTGCGGATCAAGCTGCGGATCAAGCTGCGGCTCGCTCCATTGTTTGGGAGGAGTTCAAGCAGTTCCGCAGTTCTTGTGCCCGAACCGACACCGCGCGGTGCAGCTTTTCTTGAGGAAAAGCTGCGTGAATATCCAATCCCGCCGGGTATAGCTACTGTGGAACTGCTTTAGCTGCGGTCGGCGACGGGGATGTAAGGCGCGGGGTAGGCTGGGCCGATGTATTCTGCGCGGGGTCGGATGAGGCGATTGTCGTCGAGTTGTTCGATGACGTGGGCGGACCAGCCGGCGA
>JAJZFR010000324.1 GCA_021805265.1 Acidobacteriota bacterium
CACCGGCCTCCACACCCACCAGGGCGTCGAATACGTCTCCCGCGAAGGCTTCGAAGCCATCCTCGGCTGGCTCGCTTTGCCAGAGATTGTCCGCATCGCCGCCCAGCCCAGCGCAGCCCAGCCTCTGGCCGCGCTCGAAGCCAACCTCGTCCGCCTGGCTCAGGCCGCCGAAGCTGTCGGCTATCGCCTTGACCAACTGCTCCTGCGGCTCAATCCTGAACCTGAATCTCAGCCCGCCCCCCCGGCTCCCGTCAAGCAATCCTCCTGACGCGCTCTCCCACGCGGCCAATCATGCGGCCGCATTCCGCTCCAAACAGCAAAAGCCCGGCAATCTGCCGGGCTTTTGCTCTTCTTGCTTTGGATTGAGTTACTCGGCCGCCATCTCCTCGGCTTCGCCCTCTTGACGCATCATCTCCAGCTCGCGCTCCTGAGCCTCGATCTCCGCGTTCACTTCGCGCTTCACGCGCTCCGCTGCTTCCTCCAGTTCCGGAGAAAGCTGAACGCTGCGATAGTACTCCAGGCCCGTGCCCGCAGGAATCAGACGTCCCACGATCACGTTCTCCTTCAGCCCGCGCAGTCCGTCGATCGCGCCATTGATCGACGCCTCCGTCAGCACGCGTGTCGTCTCCTGGAAGCTCGCCGCCGAGATGAAGCTGTCGGTCGAAAGCGATGCCTTCGTGATGCCCAGCAGCAGCGGACTGCCAATCGCCGGACGTCCACCGTCGGCCAGCACCCGCTCGTTTTCTTCGTTGAAGCGGAAGTGATCCACCTGCTGCTCCAGCAGGAAGTTCGTATCGCCCACATCCTCGATCCGAACCCAGCGCAGCATCTGGCGCACAATCACCTCGATGTGCTTGTCGGAGATAGCCACGCCCTGCAGGCGATACACCTCCTGGATCTCGTTCACCAGATACCGCTGCAACTCCTTCTCGCCCAGCACCGCCAGAATGTCGTGCGGATTCAGCGGACCGTCCATCAGTGGATCGCCCGCGCTCAGCCGCTCGCCTTCCTGCACGTTCACATGCACGCCGCGCGGCACCGAGTAATCCCGCTCCTCGCCATTGTCCGCCGTCACGTGAATCTTGCGCTGCCCCTTCGACACTTCGCCGAACCGAACCACGCCATCGATCTCCGAGATGATCGCCGTCTCACGCGGCTTGCGCGCTTCAAACAGCTCCACCACCCGCGGCAAACCGCCCGTGATGTCCTTCGTACGCGTCGATTCACGCGGAATCTTGGCCAGAATATCGCCCGGTCCCACCGTATCGCCGTCCAGAACCATCAAATGCGCTCGGCTCGGCATCAGATACCGCTTCTTGCCCTTCGACCCATTCACATAGATCGCCGGCTGCCGCTTTTCGTCGGCCGAGTCAGAGACCACCAGCCGCGAAAGACCGGTCACCTCGTCCACTTCCTCGTTCAGCGTAATGCCTTCCTGCAGGTCCTTGAACTGCACCGTGCCGCCGATCTCCGTCAGCACCACGTACGTGTAAGGATCCCACTCCGCCAGCGCTTCGCCCAGAACCACCTTCTGCTTGTCCTGAACCCGCAGACGCGCGCCATACACCACCTGATAGCGCTCCTTCTCGCGGCCGCGATCGTCCACAATCGCCACCGATCCCGAGCGGTTCATCGCCACCAGCATCCCGTCTTTTTCTGACTTCACGGTATTCAGGTTGATGAAGTGCACCGTGCCGTTGTTCTTCGCGTCCAGACGGCTCTTGTCGGAAACGCGCGACGCCGTGCCGCCCACGTGGAAGGTACGCATCGTAAGCTGTGTGCCCGGCTCGCCAATCGACTGCGCCGCAATCACGCCGCACGTCTCGCCCATCTCCACCATCCGGCCCGTGCCCAGGTTGCGACCATAGCACAGCGCGCAAACGCCGCGACGCGACTGGCACGTCAGCACCGAGCGAATCTTCACCCGCTCCACGCCCGCGCCCTGAATCGCCGACGCCGTCTCCTCGTCGATCTCATGGTTCACGTCCACAATCACGCTGCCGTCGTGATCCTTGATCCGCTCCAGCGACACGCGCCCAATGATGCGGTCCCGCAGCGGCTCGATGATCTCGCCCGACTCCACGATCGGCTGAACATAAATCCCCTCGCCCGTCGCGCAGTCCATCTCCGTCACAATCACGTCCTGCGCCACGTCCACCAGGCGACGCGTCAGATACCCCGAATCCGCCGTCTTCAGCGCCGTATCCGCCAGACCCTTGCGCGCGCCGTGCGTCGAAATGAAGTACTCCAGCACCGTCAGGCCTTCGCGGAAGTTCGCCGTAATCGGCGTCTCGATCACCTCGCCCGAGGGCTTGGCCATCAAGCCGCGCATCCCGCTCAACTGGCGAATCTGCTGCTTCGATCCACGCGCGCCAGAGTCCGCCATGATGTAGATCGGATTCATCGCGCCGTCTTTGTCCGCCTGCTTCATGTTGCCGAACATCTCGTCGGCCACCTTGTCCGTCACCGCGGACCAGATCTGGATCACCTTGTTCGAGCGCTCGCCATTGGTGATCGCGCCGTCCAGATACTGCTGCTGGATCCCGATCACCGCCTTGTCCGCGTCCGCCACCGTCGTGTACTTGCTGTCCGGAATCACCATGTCGTCCAGACCCACCGACAAACCGGAGCGCGTCGCATACTGGAAGCCCAGTTCCTTGATGCGGTCCAGCATCTTCACCGTCACTTCCAGGCCGAACTTCTGGTTGCAATAGCTCACCAGTTGCCCGATTCCCTTCTTCTTCAACAGGCCGTTCACAAACGGCATGCCCTGCGGCAGCGCGTCGTTCAAAATCGCGCGGCCCACTGTCGTCGTCAGGAACTGCCGGTTGAAATCCACCGGATCCGTATGCATCAGGTCCTGATCGTCATACGCTGTCGTCATATCCAGCACCTGGCCCGTATAGCGCAGACGGATCGGCGTCAGCGTCTCCACCTCGCCCAACGCCAGCGCCATCAGAACCTCTTCGATCGTCGCAAACGTGCGTCCTTCGCCCAGCGCCCCATGCTTCGCCTTGGTCATGTAATACAGACCCAGCACCATATCCTGCGTCGGCACCGTGATCGGCTGTCCCGAGGCCGGCGACAGAATGTTGTGCGCCGCCAGCATCAGCACGCTCGCTTCAATCTGCGCCTCCGGCGAAAGCGGAATATGCACCGCCATCTGGTCGCCGTCAAAGTCCGCATTGAACGCCGTACACACCAGCGGGTGAATCTTGATCGCCTTGCCTTCCACCAGCACCGGCTCAAACGCCTGAATGCCCAGCCGATGCAGCGTGGGCGCGCGGTTCAGCAGGATCGGATGATCCTTGATCACCTCTTCCAGAATGTCCCAGACCACCGCCTCCTGCATCTCGACCATCTCTTTGGCCTGCTTGATCGTCGTGCAGTGTCCCGTCTGCTCCAGCCGATGATAGATAAACGGCTTGAACAGCTCCAGCGCCATCTTCTTCGGCAATCCGCACTGGTTCAGCTTCAACTCCGGACCCACCACAATCACCGAACGACCCGAGTAATCCACGCGCTTGCCCAGCAGGTTCTGACGGAAACGACCCTGCTTGCCCTTCAGCGTATCGGAGAGCGACTTCAGCGGACGGTTGTTCGCACCGCGCAACACACGCCCACGGCGTCCGTTGTCAAACAGCGCGTCCACCGCCTCCTGCAACATGCGCTTCTCGTTGCGCACAATCACTTCCGGCGCATGCAGGTCCATCAGCTTCTTCAACCGGTTGTTCCGGTTGATCACGCGTCGATACAGGTCGTTCAGGTCCGACGTCGCAAACCGTCCGCCATCCAGCGGCACCAGCGGGCGCAGCTCCGGGGGAATGACCGGCAGCACATCCAGAATCATCCAGTGCGGCTTGTTCCCGCTCTTGCGGAACGCCTCCACCACCTTCAGCCGCTTCGAGTACTTGATCTTCTTCTGCACCGAAGTCTCGGCCTTCATCTTCTCCCGCATCTCCACCGAGAGAGACTCCACATCCACGCGCTTCAGCAGCTCCTTGATCGCCTCGGCGCCCATCATCGCCTTGAAGCCCGTCGGACGATACTGCTGATCCAGCTCGCGGAACCGGTTCTCGTCCTTGATGACCTCGCGCTCCTTCACCGGCGCATCGCCCGGATCCACCACCACATAGGACTCAAAATACAGAATCCCTTCCAGGTCACGCAGCGAGATATCCAGCAGGTGGCCAATCCGCGACGGCAGCCCCTTGAAGAACCACACATGCGAACACGGCGAAGCCAGCTCGATGTGACCCATCCGCTCGCGGCGCACCTTCGAGACCGTCACCTCCACGCCGCACTTGTCGCAGATCACCCCGCGATGCTTCATCCGCTTGTATTTGCCGCACAGGCACTCCCAGTCCGTCACCGGCCCGAAGATGCGCGCGCAGAACAGGCCATCGCGCTCCGGCTTGAAGGTGCGATAGTTGATCGTCTCCGGCTTCGTCACCTCGCCATGCGACCAGCTTCGAATCTTTTCCGGCGATGCCAGCATGATGCGGATCGCATCGAAGTCCTTGATCGGGGTCGTCAGTTCAAATGGATTGGAACGGTACACGGTGATCCTCCTTGACGTGCGCTCAGCGCTTGCGTCGCGGCTGCCCCAGGGAATTGGATCGGGAGTTCTGCCCTTCCCTGGTTGGCGGAATTCTTCCACCAGGGCAGCTCCCCTGCTTCTTGCCTGCTTCCTGCGCGCCCGCCGTCAGGATTCACCCGACGGCAACGCTCAGTCCGCCACAGCTACATCGATCAGCTCCGGCGCCGGCAGCTTCTTCAGGTCCGCGCGCTTGATCAGCTCCACATCCAGGCACAGCGCCTGCAGCTCGCGAATCAGCACGTTGAAGCTCTCCGGAACGCCCGGCTCAATCGCCGCCTCGCCCTTCACAATCGCCTCGTAGATCTTCGTACGTCCGAAAACGTCGTCCGACTTCGAGGTCAGCAGCTCCTGCAGAATGTAGGCCGCGCCATACGCCTCCAGCGCCCACACCTCCATCTCGCCAAATCGCTGCCCGCCAAACTGCGCCTTGCCTCCCAGCGGCTGCTGGGTAATCAGCGAGTACGGCCCGATCGATCGCGCGTGAATCTTGTCGTCCACCAGGTGCGACAGCTTCAGCATGTAGATGTAGCCCACCGTCACCGGCTGCTCAAACTGCTCGCCCGTCATCCCGTCGAAGAGCATCGTCTTGCCCGAACTCGGCAAACCGGCCGCAGCCAGCAACGCCTTGATCTCTTCCTCGCGCGCTCCGTCGAAGACCGCCGTGCCAAACCAGATGCCGCGCTCCATGCCGCGCATCACCCGCACCAGCATCTCGTCGTCCAGATCCAGCAACTGTTGCAGCGTCGCCGTGCCCCCAAACGACTTCTTCACCTGCTCCCGCAGATAGCTCGCATCGCTGTTCTGCTTCACCAGCTCGGCCATCTGCTTGCCCAGCTCCGCCGCAGCCCAGCCCAGATGCGTCTCCAGAATCTGACCCACGTTCATACGCGAGGGCACACCCAGCGGATTCAGCACAATCTCCACAGGTCGGCCATCCGGCAGATACGGCATATCCTCTTCCGGCAGAATCCGCGCAATCACGCCCTTGTTGCCGTGACGGCCCGCCATCTTGTCGCCCACCGAAAGCTTGCGCTTCATCGCGACATACACCTTCACCATCTTGATCACGCCCGGCGAAAGCTCATCGCCCTTTTGCAGCTTGGCCATCTTCTCGTTCGTAATCTTCTTCAGCACATCGATCTGACGCGAGGTCATCTCCTCGATCTCGTCGATCTGCTCATTCACCCGCGGGTCTTTGTCCGCATAGCGAATGCGCTTCAGGTTCTTCGTCGAGATGCGCTCGATCGTCTCCCGATCCACCATCATGCCCTTGGTCAGCAGACGCTTGTTCGTGCGCTCGTCATGCAGGTCCGCCAGCACTTCCTTGTTGCCCAGCAGAGCTTCCAGGCGCTTCAACCGCTCATCGGTCAAAATCCGGATCTCGTCGCCCAGATTCTTCTCCAGCTTCGCCTTGTGCTCGGCTTCAATCAGCTTCGCCCGCTCGTCCTTTTCCTGGCCCTTGCGGCTGAAGATGCGCACATCCACCACCGTGCCTTCAATGCCCGGAGGGCACGTCAGCGAAGCGTCCCGCACGTCCCCGGCCTTTTCGCCAAAGATCGCCCGCAGCAGCTTCTCTTCCGGCGTCAACTGCGTCTCGCCCTTCGGCGTCACCTTGCCCACCAGAATGTCGTTGTGCTTGATCTGCGCTCCGATGCGGATAATTCCGCTCTCGTCCAGATCCCGCAGCGCCGACTCCGAGACGTTCGGAATGTCCCGCGTAATCTCCTCCGGTCCCAGCTTCGTGTCCCGCGCCTCGATCTCGAACTCTTCGATATGCACCGAGGTGTAGTAGTCCTCGCGCACCAGCTTCTCGCTGATCAGAATCGCGTCCTCGAAGTTGTATCCGCGCCACGGCATGAACGCCACCAGCACATTCCGTCCCAGCGCCAGCTCGCCCTGTTCCGTACAAGGACCATCCGCCAGCACCTGACCCTTCAGCACACGATCCCCTTCGCGCACCACCGGCTTCTGGTTGATGCACGTGTTCTGGTTCGAGCGCTTGAACTTCACAAGCTGGTAAATATCCGATCCCACCTCGCGCGACATCTGCGTCGGATGATGCTCGCCCTCCACGCGGATGATGATCCGCTCGGAGTCCACCGAATCCACAATGCCGTTGCGCTTGGCCAGAATCACAGCCCCGGAGTCCCGCGCCGTCACCCCTTCCATGCACGTGCCCACCAGCGGAGCCTCGGCCACCAGCAGCGGCACCGACTGCCTCTGCATGTTCGCGCCCATCAGCGCGCGGTTCGCGTCGTCATGCTCCAGGAACGGCACCAGCGACGCCGCCACCGAAACAAGCTGCTTCGGACTCACGTCGATGTAGTCCACCTCCGGCAGATTCACCAGCACAAAGTTGCCCTGCCGACGCGCATTCACCAGATCGTCCAGAATCTTGCCCTTCTCGTCAAAGCGAATGTTCGCCTGCGCGATCGTGTGACGATCCTCTTCCCACGCCGACAGATAAAAGCTGAACGGGATCCAGTCGATCTTCCGCTTGCCCGCCTTCGTCAGCTCTTCGTTGCGCCGAAACGCTTCGCTCTTTTCCAGGTGATCGCCCACACGCAGACCGCTGTCTCCGGCGTTCGACACCTCCACAAAGTCCAGAATGTGCCCATCCTTCACCTTGCGATACGGCGATTCGATGAAGCCATATTCGTTGATCCGCGCAAAGCTGCTCAGCGAGCTGATCAGTCCGATATTCGGACCTTCCGGCGTCTCAATCGGGCAGATGCGGCCATAGTGCGTCGGATGCACGTCGCGCACCTCGAAGCCCGCCCGCTCACGCGACAGACCGCCCGGTCCAAGCGCCGAAAGACGACGCTTGTGCGTAATCTCCGACAGCGGATTCGTCTGGTCCATGAACTGCGAAAGCTGCGAAGAACCGAAGAACTCGCGGATCGCCGCCATCACCGGCTTGGCGTTGATCAGGTCGTGCGGCATCGCCGTCGAAAGCTCCTGGTACACGCTCATCTTTTCCTTGATCGCCCGCTCCATGCGCACCAGCCCGATGCGGAACTGATTCTCCATCAGCTCGCCCACCGCCCGCACGCGCCGGTTGCCCAGGTGATCGATATCGTCCACCGAGCCGACATTGCGCCGCAGCTTCAGCAGATACCGGATCGTCGCGTAGAAATCCTCCGGCGTCAGCGTCCGCTTGTCCAGCTCGCCCGCGCTCTGGTTCTCATACAGCTTGATGTTGAACTTCAGCCTGCCCACGCGCGAAAAATCGTACTTCCGCGGGTCAAAGAACATCCCCTCAAACAGCGCCGTCGCCGTATCCAGCGTCGGCGGATCGCCCGGACGCAGCTTGCGATAGATCTCGATCAGCGCCTCTTCCGGCTTGTGAATCGAGTCCCTCCGCAGCGTGTTCGTGATGATGTTGCCCACGTCGTCGCGCTCCGGAAACAGCACCTCGATCGTCGTCGCGCCCGAGGCGTGAATCTTGTGCAGACGATCCGCCGTCAGCTCGGTATTCGCCTCGACCACCACCTCGCCCGTCTCCAGGTCCACCACATCGGCAGCCGTCATCGCGCCGTCCAGCTCGGCGTTTTCAATCTCCACTTCCGTCACGCCATGCTCGCGCAGAGCCTTCAGCGTGTGCGCCGTAATCTTGCGGCCCGAGTGCGCAATCTCCTCACCCTTCACCACCACCGCGTGCGCCGGCTTCGCGCCCTGCAGATGCGTCGCCACACCCGCCTCCTGCGGCACCGTCCACAGCAGCTTCCCATCCTTCATCGTGATGCGATCCACGGTATAGAAGGTCTTCAGAATCTCCTCGTCCGAACGCAGCCCCAGCGCGCGCAGAAAGATCGTGCCCAGGAACTTGCGCTTGCGGTCGATACGCACATACAGCGTGTTCTTCTGGTCATACTCAAACTCCACCCACGAGCCGCGGTAGGGAATGATCTTGCCCAGGAAATACGTGCGGTTGTTCGCCGTCTCAAAGAAGACGCCCGGCGAGCGATGCAACTGCGAAACGATCACCCGCTCCGTGCCGTTCACAATGAAGGTGCCATTGGCCGTCATCAGCGGAATATCGCCAAAGAAAACCTCCTGCTCCTTGATGTCGCGCACCGACTTCACGCCCGTCTCCGGGTCCTTGTCATAGATCGTCAGCCGCACGGTGACCTTCAGCGGAGCCGAGAACGTCATGCCCCGCTCTTCGCACTCCTGCTGGTCATACTTCAACTGCAAGCCCACCGGGTCGCCGCACTTGTTACAGAAATCCGGCGTGTTCTTGTTGTACGTGCCGCACTTCTGGCACAGCACATCGCCCGGATGGAACGGATCCGTAATCACCATCGAGCCGCACGTCACGCACGCCGTCCGCAAGTGATGCAGACCCTTCAGGTGGCCGCACTTGCACTCCCAGTTGCCAATCGAAAAATCCACAAAATCAAGCTGCGATACGTTGCGGAAATCCGAAATCGGAAAGACCGACGTAAACACCGACTGCAAGCCGTTGTCGTCCCGCTCGTTCGGCAGCATATCCATCTGCAGAAAGCGCTCATACGAACGGCGCTGCACTTCAATCAGATTGGGGATTTGAATGGACGTTGGAATCTTGGAAAAATCGAGTCGGCTGCGAATGGCGCGATTCTCGTTCGGCATGCTTCACTCCTGAAACCTGGATCCCTTGGCTCCGGCCCCATTGCCGGTCACCTTCTAACGCGTCCCGCCCAGGTTTCGGTGCGGGTCGCCTGCTTCGGTCCTGCTCTTTGTCCTGCTTCGGGCCGCGCGACGCTCGGCTCGAAATTCACATCTTGTCGAAACGGCTCCGGACAGCTACACTGCCTCTAGTTCCGCCCCACGGGAGGCTTTTAACCCAGGCAACTCTTCTTCTCAGCTTCGGAGACAACAATGCCCGCAAGGCGAAAACGCCTCACGAGCGCAGATCGATAACTGTGCCCTGCTGATAAAGAAATGGAAGACTCCGTGAGACCAATCCGTCTGCCCGCCGCCTGGTAAACGTCTGCCCGTTCTACGACAACCTGCTGCCAGTCAGGATGCCTTTTCGTCCCATCTTTACGCTGATTCCATGCGTCGCTCGCGACCCCGTTGCAGCCATCCGGCAGGATGCCCACTCAGGACCGGAAAATCACGCCCTCGCGATTTCAGTGAACAGACGACAGGGAAAGACACGCATCCTTGAATGTAGCGCGTCTTTCCCGGGAATGCAAACGCCAGCCAGAATCCAAACTACTTGATCTCGACCGTCGCCACGCCTTCGAACTTCTTCTTGATGGTCTCGGCTTCTTCCTTGGTCGCGTTCTCCTTCAGAGCCTTCGGAGCGCCGTCCACCAGGTCCTTGGCTTCCTTCAGACCCAGAGCCGTCACTTCGCGTACCGCCTTGATGGTGTTGATCTTGTTCGCGCCCGCGTCCTTCAGGATCACCTGAAACTCGGTCTGCTCGGCCACTTCCGCCGCCGCCGCGCCGCCGCCTGCCGCCACCACTGCCACCGGGGCTGCCGCTGCCGCTGATACACCAAGACGCTCTTCGAGCTTCTTCACAAGAGCCGCCGCTTCCAGCAGGCTCAGACTTACAATCTGCTCTTCCAACTGATTCAAATCTGCCATCTTCATTCTCCCATCGAAATCTTTTGTTTTTGTTGCTACCAGCACTCACCCACCGCCAGAGTTTCCGTTGTGCCCAGACCAGCACCCTCTGCGGCCGACTGCGCCTTACTCCGCCGCAGCGGCAAACTTGTTTTCCTTCACGCCCTGGTTCACCACCACCGCCAGGTCGCGTCCCGTCGCATTCATCACCGTCACCAGCCGCTGGGCCGGTGCGTTGATCAGATACAGCAGCTTCGAGAACAGCTCTTCCTTGCCCGGCATCGTCGCCAGAGCCTTCACCTCATCCACATTGATGAGCTTGCCATCCACAATGCCCAGCTTGAAGGTAAACTCGGCATTCTCGCCCACCCACTTCGAGAAGGCTTTGGCCAGCTCCACCGGGTCGCCCGCGGTAAACGCCGCCGCGCTCACGCCCTTCAGGCCCTTCAGCGCAGCTTCCACGCCCGTGCCTTCGCCCGCGCGCGCCGCCAGCTTGTTCTTCAGCACGCGATACTTGCCGCCCGCCGCGCGAACCACCCTGCGCAGCTCAAAATCCTGCGCCACCGTCAACTTCGCAAACGTGCCCACGATCGCCGTCGTCGAACCGGCCAGCTCTCCAGCCAGAACCTGCACCTTCTGCTTCTTTTTCGCTCTGCTCACTGCCATCGTCTTGACTCCCGCGCAGACGCTTTTCGCGTCCTGCACTCCATTGCTCGCCCGCGGCCCAGCCAGGGCTTAACTGAAAATTTGCTCCGCAACCCAAACGGTCGGCGACTACTTGATCGAAGCATCCGCCGCAGCGCTGTCGATCGGAACTCCAGGCCCCATCGTCGAGCTGAGCGTAATCCCCTTCACATACTTGCCCTTGGAGGCCGACGGCTTGGCCCGCATCACGCTCGCCAGCACGGTCGTCGCATTCTCCACCAGCTTCTCCGTCGCAAAGCTCAGCTTGCCCACCGGCACATGCACCAGCGCCGTCTTGTCCGCGCGGAACTCCACCTTGCCGGCCTTGATCTCCTTCACCGCCGCGGCCACATCCTGCGTCACCGTGCCCGTCTTCGGATTCGGCATCAGACCACGCGGTCCCAGCACCTTGCCCAGGCGACCCACCGACTTCATCATGTCCGGCGTCGCAATTAAAGCGTCAAATCCCGTCCAGGACTCTTTCTGGATGCGCTCGACCATCTCTTCGCCGCCCACAAAGTCAGCGCCCGCAGCCTCGGCCTCCTTCAGACGATCGCCCGACGCCACCACGGCGACGATCTTCGTCTTGCCCAGACCATGCGGCAGCACCACCGTCCCGCGCACCATCTGATCGGCGTGGCGCGTGTCCACACCCAGACGCAGCGTCAGGTCCACCGTCTCGTCAAACTTGGCGAATTTTACCTTTTGCAGCAGCGACACCGCCTCCGGCAGCAGATAGTTCCGCTGCTCCACGGCCGCGCGCGACTTCGCAATATTTTTGCTGGCTTTCTTTGCCATTCTTCCCTCATCTCCCACCGCTCTGCGCCAGTCCCTCGCCCTTGCCGGGCTTTTCTACGGGAAACCTGGAGGATGCCGCCAGGGGCTTCGCCTCGAACAGGTTCGCATGCCGTGGTGCTTTGGATGGCCCGGTACAACTCTCCGGGCATTCATTCCATCATACCGCCGCGCCCTGAAAAACGCAACTCAACCCAACTCACCTGCCCACTCCCGCCAGGTCAACGATTTCTATCCGTCGCTTATTGCCCCAACGACACTGTTTCTTTGGCGGACCCAGTGTCCTGAGCGGACCTCAGCTACGCAAACAGCGATGTCTGACGCTCAATTCGAACCTTTTTCCCGATGGCGTTTAGTATCTGCTCTGCGGGAATCTTTGACAGTTCCTTGGGTTCCACTTTATGCAACCCGCCACCATAGACCCGCCCTTCAGTTACTAACTGTGAGGGCGTAATCCGTTGCAAGGCTTCAAACACCCTTGGATAAAGGGCGGGGTCAGACACAAGCGCATCCCTCAGCCACCCTTTAGGGTAGAGCATCAGATACACATTATGAGCTGTAGCCTCAGAACGATTCCAAATGAACCGGAACGGAGGCTTTCCGTTTCGTGAGCGGCCCATGTATGTGCATAGGAAGGGAGCAGCGGGACGTTGCTCTTGCGCGTACCAGAGTGAGCGGTGAGAGGCTAAATAGGCGGTGTCCACCTTCAGCACCTTCCCGTGCTGCAAATACTCGTAAAGCCTTGGCCAGTTTGCCCTGATGCTGTCCTCGCACTCATTGCAGTTCAGCAAGAAAAGCCGGGGTGAGAGTGCGGGAATACCGTCCGCGTGGGTCTCCACAACGTCACACGTCAGATTCCGTGGACCGGGGAGAATCGGCTTCAGAAACTTTTGCGGAATTCCCCATTCCGATACTCGGTCCTCGGTCATGATGAAAAAACCATTGTCTCCAGTGGCGAGGCCACGTTTGATGCAAAATAAGTCCCCAAGAGTAGGCCCATTGTGTTGCACAAAACCTGTACTTGCCGGGAACTGCGTCCACTTTTGTGAGATACGTAAATCGTCTAGAGGGACCATCACTTCAACTTCGGGATCGTCAATCGGTCCCGCGAAAGAGAATCTGACGGTATGCTCTGCAGACGGGACTGACTTGCGAAAGATGACCACGGCGGAGGAAACAAGAGCATCGGCGAATTGTGCATCCGTAGGGCAGAATCGGTGAATCTGTAGCAGCGTCACACGCTCTGTCAAATATCGCCGGACTGTTGCGCCGTAATTCACGTCCATGAACTCTGACGGAATCAGCCATACGCCGAGGCCGCCATCTTCCATCCAATCGTGAGCAAGCAACAGAAAATAGCAGTACAGGCCAGCCAAGCCGCTGATTGACATTTGCAATGATTGTGCGAGGTGGGCGCGTAGACGGTGCTTGTCCTCGGCGCTCAGGTGGTGGTGCCGAACATAAGGAGGGTTGGTAAGCACTAAGTTATATCGCCCATCGGGTGGCCCAACACGAGTAAAGTCCCCATGCGCAAGGTTAAGTCCATACCCCTTCCACAAAGCACGGGCTGTATCGACAAAGAGAGGGTCCAGTTCCACCCCGGATGCCGCGGCAATCCGCCCCGGCTCACATACGGACAAGAGCGCAGAGAAAAATGACCCTGTACCAAAAGCCGGGTCAATAAAACGCACTCTCTCATTCCCCATAAACGTGAGTGCATATCGGGCTAGACTGACAGCAAGTGGTGAAGGCGTGGCAAACTGCCCCCACTTATTACGCTCAATCGCGCTCTTGAGGGCGTCAAGCCGCGCCTGCTCTGCCAATCGCTTTTCTTCGACAACACAAGCAACAGTCGCCATTTTTCAAAACCCCAACTCGGCCAAGTCTTCCAACCGATGCTCCCATACCCAGTCAATTCCCTCGGCTGCTTCATAGCCAAGATATGCCGCATCGAAATAACCGCACAGAAACAGAACGAAAACCACATTCTCGCCGTAAGTCGCCCTAAGCTGACTCACCTTTACAGCCTCTTCCTTGCGACGCTTATAGACGTTCGTAAAATCCCCAGCGGACTTGGCCTCAATGAGCACTGGCAAATGTGGGAGTATAACCGTCTTCGGCTGTATAACAGCGTCCACGGGGATATTGACCGTCTTGTCGTTCGTCTTCGAATTTGTCACCTTCACATTGTGCCGAAAGGTGAAGGTTCCCGGCTCCATTTGGTCAATCGGCTCACCGGGAGTGTGCTCTTGGGGTCTGTAGCCGCGTTTGACTAGGTACTGTTCAATCGTGGCGAGCTGTCTTTTTTCTTGAGCGTTCCTGACAATAGGGTCCGCCACCGCTCCGCACAGCCGGTCAGCCACGATAGTAGAGGACCGATAGCGTTCTTCCTCTGTGGGACGGCGCTTCTCTGTAAGCCACGGAAAAATGTCCGCATCCAGCATCTTGGAAACAATGCTCGTGATTCTGCCCAAATGCTCCATGAGCAGCAGTGGGGAGAGCTTGGGTGGAACCTTTCCTTCTTCAAGACAGCCCACGAGATTCTTGGTGGAATCGGCAAGCCCGATGAGCCTGTCCCGCGCCAGAGGCGGACAGGTTGACATTCGCAGCATTGGAAGAATTGCTGGGGATTCCTGAACGATAGCCGGAGTGAGCTTCGTAAAGTCTTCGGTAGCGATAAGGCCCAGCTCTACCTGCTCAACAGTTTTGCCCCTCGTTTCTCGATAGGCTTTCGGGGCAAAATTCATAAACCACTCATTAAATTGATCAACAGACGCTCGTGTATCTGCTTTCCAGAGGTGCGGCTTGTCAGCATTGATGGGCATAGGGTTCGTTTCTTAGCGCAGCGTTTACCTATAATTTAAACGCCCTTTAGGCGTACCTCCGTTTTTCTCAGAGGTCACCCAGGGCCGACGCATATTAATATCCATAGGTTGCTGGATGCAGCGAGTGTGAAATGGGCGAGAAGGGGAAATGGACAATTCCCTGAAGTATTTTGCCGAACTCCGTGATCCGCCAGCATTGGGGCATCGAAAACAAGCTGCGCTGGGTGCTCGATGTCGGCTTCGGCGAAGATTTAGACCGAAAACGAGCCAGGCATGCAGCGCAAAACTTCTCCCTGCTCAACCGCATCGCGCTCAACCTGCTCAAACAGGAAACAACCTTCAAACGTGGCATAAACGGAAAACCTCTCAAACCCGCCTTGTACCATCCCTACCTGCTCAAATTACTGGGAATTTGATATGCGTCAGCCCGCCACTCCCGCCAGCGCCTGCCCGGCCACCTCCGCCAGACGCCCAATCCCGATGCGAATCTTCTCCTCCGTCGCATTCGAAAAATTCAGCCGCAGATACCGCTCGCCGGAGCGAGTCGTCGGGCCGTCCGGAAAGAAATCCCTGCCCGGAACAAAAAGCACCTTCCGCGCAATCGCCTCCTGCAACATCGCCCCCGCGTCCACCCCCTCCGGCGACGTCACCCACAGAAACATCCCGCCCTCCGGATGCGTCCACTCGTAACCCTCCGGCATCGTCTCGCTCAGGCACTGCTCCATCAGCGCAAATCGTGCGCCATACAGCGCGCGAATCCGCTCAATATGCGCCTCGCCGTCAAAATCCGTCAGATACCGATCCACAATCCGCTGGTCGATATTCGACGTATGCAGGTCCGCCGCCTGCTTGGCGATCCCCAGGCTCCGCAGCAGCTTTTCATGCCCCGCCACCCAGCCCACGCGCAGCCCCGGCGTAATCGTCTTCGACACCGTGCTCACATACAACACGATCCCCGCCTGATCGAGCGCCGCAATCGGTGCAATATTCTCGCCCCGGTAGCGCAGCTTCCCATACGGATCGTCCTCCACCACCACCAGCCCATGCCGCGCAGCCAGCTCATAGATCGTCCGCCTCCGCTCGGCCGCCAGCGTAATCCCGGTCGGATTCTGGAAGTTCGGAATCACATACAGCAGCTTCGGGCGCTCCCGGACAATCGCCGCCTCCAGCGCCTCCGGCACCAGTCCCCACGCATCCGTGCGCACCGCGGCAAAACGCGCCTCATACGCCTGAAACGCCTGGATCGCCGCCAGATACGTCGGGCTTTCCGTCAGCACGCAATCCCCTGGATCCAGCAGCACCTTGGCAATCAGGTCCAGCCCCTGCTGCGAGCCGCTCGTCACCAGAATGTTCTCCACCCTCGTGCCGCCAACCCCGCGGCCCCGCATCTCGGCGGCAAATTTCTCACGCAGCGGACCATACCCCTCCGTCACCGCGTATTGCAACGCCTGCGCTCCCGACTCCGCCAGCACGCGCTCCGCGCACGCGGCAATCTCCGCCACCGGAAAACACTCCGGAGCCGGCAATCCACCGGCAAACGAGATCATCTCCGGCTGCTCGGTCGCTTTCAGAATCTCGCGAACCGCCGAAGGGCGCATCTCTCCCATCCTGCGCGACAAACGGTAATCCATGCTGCTTCCTTCCCACTTCCTGATTTTTTCCCTGCGGCCCCGCGCGACCCAAAACAAAAGCGGCCCTCCTCTTCGGGGAAGGCCGCCTGCATCGCCACCGACCGCTTGCCTTACGCGACCACTTCAATGCCCATCGAGCGCGCCGTGCCCTTGATGCTCTTGATCGCTGCGTCCACTGAGGCCGCATTCAAATCCGGCATCTTCGTCTCGGCAATCTCGCGCACCTGCTTTTCCGTCACCTTGCCCACCTTGTCCTTGTTGGGCGTGCCGGCGCCTTTTTGCACTCCGGCTGCGCGCAGCAGCAGGTTCGAGGCCGGCGGCGTCTTCGTCACAAAGGTAAAGCTGCGGTCCGCATACACCGTAATGACCACAGGAATGGTAAATCCTTCCATCTCCTTGGTCTGCGTCCGCGCATTGAACTGCTTGCAGAACTCCATGATGTTGACCTGAGCCTGACCCAGCGCCGGGCCAACCGGTGGCGCAGGCGTCGCCTTGCCCGCCACAATCTGGAGCTTCACATATCCGGTAATCTTCTTCGGAGGTGCCATCGTCTGTTTCCTTTTTTTGCGGCCCTCCAGCCTCTGGCTGCTGGATCGACCGATCTTGCATTAATTTTGGTAAAGCTGCGCCCGCTTTGGCCTGCAACCGATGCGCGCCAGACGCCGCACCAGCTAGAAGCTGAAAGCTACCGGCAGGCAGCCGCCCTACTCAATCTTTTCCACCTTCGCAAACTCCAGTTCCACCGGCGTCGAGCGCCCAAAGATCGTCACCATCACCTTCAACGTCTCGCGATCCTCGTTCACCTCGTCCACCACTCCATTGAAGTTGGCAAACGGCCCGTCGGTAATCCGCACCGACTCGTTCTTCTCAAACCGAATCTTCTGCCGCGGCTTCTCCCGCGCCTCGCTCGAACGGTTCAGCAGCGAGCCAATCTCTTCCTCGCTCAGCGCCACCGGCTTGTCGCCCGTGCCCAGGAAGCCGGTTACCTTCGGCGTCTCCTTGATGATGTGCCAGATCTGGTTATCCAGCTCCATCTCGATCAGCACATAGCCGGGGATAAACACCCGCTCCACCGTCCGCTTCTTGCCGTTCACCGTCTCCGTCACCTGCTCGGTCGGAACGATAATCTGCCCAAAACGGCTCTCCATCCCAAACGCCTGAATGCGGCTCAGCAGCGACTCCCTCACCTTGCGCTCAAAGCCCGAGTAGGCGTGCAGAATGTACCAGCGGAAATTCGGATTCCGCACAGCCTCGGTGCTCTCGATTGCCGGCTCCGCGCCTGGCTCCAGATTCTCTTCCATCTCTGCTCTCATCTCGTTTCCAGCCTCTCCCGCACTTCTTCCACCCGCGCTCAGGAGCCTGCCAGCCGATCCATAATCTGCTTCAGCACATAGGAGAAGACCGTGTCCGTCACATAGAAATACGCCGCAAAGAAGAAGACCACGGCCAGAACCACCACCGTCGTCGTCTGCACTTCCTGCCGCGAAGGCGCAACCACCTTGCGCATCTCCACCCGCACATCGCCCAGAAATCTCCGAAACCGCTCCACCGTGCCCGTCAGCGCCGCGACCTTCGATTCTCCCGCGTTGCCTTCGGCGATTGCCGCTGTCTTTGCCATCTTCGTCTGCTTCCTGTCGCGCTTTGCGCTTCTGCCGCCACGCTCAACCCGTCTCGCGCGCAACTTCGTTCCTGAAAAACATCTGGCAGGGGCGGAGGGATTCGAACCCCCAAGTTCGGTTTTGGAGACCGACAGTTTAACCGTTGAGCTTACGCCCCTGTGCCTGTCCGGGCAGCGCCCGATCAGTCGAATTTACTTGGTTTCCCGATGTGCGCGGTGCGTACGGCAGCGCTTGCAGAACTTCGACAACTCCAGACGACCCGTCGTCGTCTTCTTGTTCTTCGTCGTCGTGTAGTTGCGCTCCTTGCACTCTGTGCACTGCAATGTCACAATCTCTCGCATCTCTTCATCCTAACCGATTCCAGCCCATCCCTTGCAGCCGAACTCTTCCCAGATTTTTCCTGCCCTGCTTTTCCTGCCCTGCTTGTTCCTGTCCAGCTTGCTTCTGTCCTGCCCGTCTCTCCCGCGCGGAGCCGAACCGGCTCCGCGCGTCTGTGTTTGCCCCGTTTACGCCAGAATCTCCGAGATTGCGCCGGCTCCCACCGTGCGTCCGCCTTCGCGAATCGCAAACCGCAATCCCTTTTCCATCGCCACCGGCGTCTGCAACTCGATCTCCAACTGGATGTTGTCGCCCGGCATCACCATCTCCGTGCCTTCCGGAAGCTTCGCCGTGCCCGTCACATCCGTCGTCCGAAAGTAAAACTGCGGGCGATAGCCGTTGAAAAACGGCGTATGACGACCGCCCTCTTCCTTCGACAGCACATACACCTCGCCCTTGAACTTCGTGTGCGGCGTGATCGACCCGGTCTTCGCCAGCACCATCCCGCGCTCCACGTCGTCCTTCGCAATGCCCCGCAGCAGCAGGCCCGCGTTGTCCCCGGCCAGACCCTCATCGAGCTGCTTCTTGAACATCTCGACTCCCGTCACCACCGTCTTGCGCGTCTCCCGGAAGCCCACAATCTCCACTTCCTCGCCCACCTTCACCTTGCCGCGCTCAATGCGGCCCGTCACCACCGTGCCACGGCCCGAGATCGAAAAAATATCCTCGATCGGCATCAGAAACGGCAGGTCCACCATCCGGTCCGGCTGCGGAACATACTTGTCCACCTGCTCCATCAGCTCGTCGATCTTCGCTTCCCACTGCGCCTCGCCGTTCAACGCGCCCAGCGCAGAACCACGCACCACCGGCGCATCGTCGCCCGGAAACTGGTACTTCGACAGAAGCTCGCGCACTTCCATCTCCACCAGGTCGATCAGCTCCGCGTCTTCCACCGCGTCGCACTTGTTCAAAAACACCACCAGGCTCGGAACTCCCACCTGACGCGCCAGCAACACATGCTCCTTGGTCTGCGGCATCGGACCGTCCGTCGCCGCCACCACCAGAATCCCCCCATCCATCTGCGCCGCGCCCGTAATCATGTTCTTGATGTAGTCCGCGTGCCCAGGGCAATCCACATGCGCATAATGACGGTTCGCCGTCTCGTACTCCACATGCGCCGTCGCAATCGTGATCCCGCGCTCACGCTCTTCCGGCGCGTTGTCAATCGTGTCAAACGAACGAAACGTGTTCTTCGGATTGTGCTTCGACAACACCTTCGTAATCGCCGCCGTCAACGTCGTCTTCCCGTGATCAATGTGACCAATCGTCCCCACGTTCACATGCGGCTTGCTGCGATCAAACTTTTCCTTCGCCATCTCTCCAAATTCCCTTTCTGAACGCTGTTACCGTTG
>JAJZFR010000333.1 GCA_021805265.1 Acidobacteriota bacterium
AGACCATGGCGAAGCCGAAGCAGATCATCGCGCGTGGATCGATCTTCTGGCCCAGGAATCCGACAATGGGCAGGAGAATAATCAGCACCAGGCCGCCGAGCGAGAGCACGGAGCCTGCCTGGGTGGCGGTGTAGCCCATGATCTCCTGAAGAAACTGCGGAATCATGACCGTGGTGGCGTAGAGCGCGGCACCAATGACCAGCATGACAAACTGGGTCAGCGTGAAGTTGAGGTTCTTGTAGAGTCTGAGGTCGAGGATGGGATGTTCGGTGGTCAGCTCGCGCCACAGAAACGCAATGAGACCGACGACTGCGAGTACGGCGCAGGTGACGATGATGTTCGAGCTGAACCAGTCCTTCTCCTGGCCCTTGTCGAGCATGATCTGGAGCGCGCCGATGGTGAGCGCCAGCAGGCCGAGTCCAATGCCGTCCACGCCGCCGGTGCGCTTGCGCATTTTAGCCAGGTACGGCGGGTCCTCGACGATGCGGCTGGTAAGGATCAAAGATAGAATGCCGACCGGAATGTTCAGAAAGAATATCCAGCGCCAGGAGTAGTTGTCGGTGATCCAGCCGCCGATGGTAGGGCCGAGGGCTGGAGCAACGACAACGGCCATGCCGTAGAGCGCAAAGGCCATGCTTCGCTTTTCTGGCGGAAAGGTATCGGCCAGGATGGCGCGCTCGCTCGGTTGCAACCCGCCTCCGGCCGCCCCCTGAATGACGCGGAAAAAGACCAGCATGAAGAGTGAGTTGGCAAACCCGCAGCAAAGCGAGAACACCGTGAAAAGCACAACGCAGGCCATGTAGAAGCGCTTCCGTCCGTAACGGTTGGCGACCCATCCGCTGATGGGGAGCACGATGGCATTCGAGACCAGATACGAGGTGAGAATCCAGGTGGCCTCGTCGTAACTCGCTCCCAGAGAACCGGCAATGTGGGGCAGCGCGACGTTGGCGATCGAGGAGTCGAGCGCCTCCATGAACGTGGCCAGGGTTACGGTAAACGCAACCACCCATGGGTTGAAACGAGGCTTCCAGTTGTCTTCGTGCACCGCCGAGGCGTTCTTATCCGAGGCGGATGCGGCATTGGACTGCGCCATGCGCTCTCCTGTTTCAACAAGGTCAACTTAGGTACATGGCGCGCAAACAGAATATGTCAGTCGCGAGGCCAGGTGAAATAGGGTGAATCTCTGCGAGTATAGATGCGTCGCGAGGAAAACGGACGCAACAGTTTTCCCCTGTTCGGGACGATCTTCGTTTTCAGGAGTGTAAGTCGGTAGCCCACGCGCACAGTGTGGCGCAGGTTCTCTCAGCGCAGCAGTTCGGTCATTTTCAGATAGACGGCGTTACTCCAGCCAAAGCCGACGACATTGGATTTGTAGCCAGTGAGGACACGGACATCCGAGCTACCTGTGAGCACGTTGTATTTTTCCCGGATGGTGTGGTCTCTGGCGTAACCGCGATCAATGGTCTCGGTGAACTTGCGGGAGATTCGTTTCGCGTCATCCTTGTAGCCGTAGGCTTCCAGGCCAGCGACGGCAACCCAGTTGGTGGGTGCCCAGCCAAAGGGTTCATCCCATTGCAGGCCGGTATTGGTCTGGCTCATGGATAGCCCGCCGGAGCGCTCGAATCGATCCAGATGGCTGACCACGCTGGCCGCCTGGGAGCGCGTCGCCACGCCCGCCCACAGCGGATAAAGCGAGCTGATATACGCATAGTGGGAGGCTCGTCCGTGGACGAAATCATAGTCGGCAAAGACGCCCTCATCGGCGCGCCACAGGTAGCGTTCGATGTTGATGCGGCGATGGTTGGCGCGGTCGGTCCACTGGCGCGCTTCCTCGGGTCTGCCGAGCAGATGAGCAAAGTGGGCCATGTCCTCCTCGTAGCGGAAGAGCAGGCTGTTGAGGCAGACCGGAGCGTAATGGTGGATGGCTCCAGAGAAGGCTTCAAAGCGGAAGCTGGGATCGAATCCGGACTCGCGCATGGCGCGGTCGCCAGCGTAGAAATCACGCGTAAGACGGTAGCCCTTCGCCACGGCATTGGCACAGACGGTGGAGCGCGTAACGTCGCAGCTTGTGCGGCGAAGCCGTTCGATCTCGGCGGCATCGGGATGCGCGGTCGACTTATCCAGGAAGCCGTGATTCTGCTCTGGATGTTCGATCAGCCAGTGGATGACATCGGAGTAGTAAGTGCTGTCGTCGGCCATCTCTGGCACTGGCCCCGTACCGTAGTCGTAGTAGCGGGTCAGCCCGGTAGTTCCCGCGCGGTGCTCGGGGCGCATCCAGGTCTCATGATCCTTGCTGGCCATGGTGTAGGCGTGTGCAAGCCAGGCGTCCGCTTCCGTCCTGGATGGGAAGCTGGCCGGGTCTTCATAGATCGCGCGGATCATCGCGGTCAGGAATGGCGGTTGCGAGCGCGTCAGATAGTAGGTTCGGTTGGCATTCAGAATCGAGCCGTAGTGTTCAATCTCGAAGAAGAAATTCTCCACCATGTCGCGCGCCAGTGCCTCGCGATGATCGGCGATCAGGCCCAGTACGATGAAGTAGCTGTCCCAGCCATACATTTCATTGAAGCGTCCGCCGGGCACAACGTAGGGATTTGGCAGGTAAAGCAGGCCCGGCTCGGCAATCTCCTCGGGCATCACGTCGCCCAGCTTTTCAATTTTTCGGGGAAGTATGCGCACTTCCACGCCGCAACTGGCGGCCGTCTCTTTCATCGAATCGGTCTGGGTGAAATTTGCCGGCAGATAGAGAACCGGATGGGTGGTAACTTTGAGGTCCACCAGGGAATGACAGTCCGTCATCGAACGCGTCAGAGTATCCCATGTGGTGTGAATATAGGCCCGAGTCGCCGCCGGATCAGGCACTGGAGGGAGGGAAGGACTCTGGGCGCACAGTTCGTTGGACGGAGCTAGCATCGCGATAGTCATCCCCATAGAGACGCAGGTTCGAAGCATCTTCATAACAATGGGAGTGTACCGCATGGACCGGATTGCCCGCACCTTGGCTCATGCGCGAGGTGCGCGCTCGATTGGAGAGCGAAGCACCTCCCGCATCCCGAACGTGATATCGAACGAAACAAAAGCCGCCTGACGCTTGGGAACTGAGTCTTCCAAAGAATCAAGCGGCGTAGCCGTCCTATGGCAGGATATATATTTTGATCTATCCCGGAAGGCTCTGCGACAAGCTCCTCAACTTCTCGCAAAACTTGACACGCTGGTGGAACAAGATTCAGCTACAGACCGCAGTAGTCGTCTCTCTCCATAAAGCTGCCCAGCGTGGTTCCAGCAAAATCAGAAGGTTCCTGCTCCCCTGCACTGCGGAGGTCTCAGTCAGGTACGAAGCAATCTTAAATTTTCCAATGGTTTACGCAAGCTCTTTCGGGTAGAGCGGTGGCGTATGATACCTGAGTTGTTCCGCTCCAGCCTTGCCGTGTCTGCTGGATTGGAAATGTCGATATTGGATAATATCCACAAAAACATAGATTTTTCGAAGCCAAAGCTCCATCCTGCGAATATGAGGCAATTTTCCATAGACAAACTGGAAAAGATATACGTATGATACGTTTCTGAGGCAATCAGGCAGCTTGGCAGCAACCGTAAAACCTGTGACCGATGGTGTGAGTTCAGGCACACTTGCGCGACGTACTGCTCCGGAAGTCTTCGTGCCCGAATCAGGGGCAGATCGAGCGACCGTCCTGGGGCAATTGGACAGGGTTCTGGCTCATCCTCTTTTTATTCAGAGTAAGCGCTATCCAGCTCTTTTGCGGTTTGTGGTGGAGCAATCGCTGGCCGGGCGCGCAGATCAGGTCAAGGAGCGGCTGATCGGCATGGAGGTATTCGGTCGAGCACCCGACTACGATGCCAATGCAGACCCAGTCGTGCGTGTGACCGCGGGAGAGACGCGCAAGCGTCTGGCGCAGTATTACTATGACCCCGAGCATATCGGCGAACTGCGTATCGAGCTGCCGATCGGTGCCTATGTCCCGCAGTTCGTGTGGCCTGCGGATGGTCCGGTGGCGGAATTGCCGTCGACGGACGTAACCCCTTCCCTCGGCAACCCGATCAATGAAGCTGCGGATACCTCCAGTGCGGTTGGTGCGCCGGGCGTGCGTGCCGAGAGTCCGGGTACCGATGCTGGTGCGTGGGTTCCCACTGCTCGGGTATCCGTTGGACAGTCTGTGGTGAAGCATTCGCACGCGGCGACGACCCACCTGGTGGTGACGGTGCTGCTGGTGGTGGCGGCGCTCGGTGCCGGGCTGGCGGTTGGTTACTGGTACCACACGCCGAAGCCGGCGATACCGGTGGATCATACGGTTCAGGACTTCTGGGAGCCATTGACTTCGGGGCCAGCCACGGTGACCATCTGCCTGGGCGAGCCAGCGCGCGATACCAGCGACGACGGGGACTGGTCGAAGCCGATCGAACGGACGGTTTCGACCGAGCCGCTGTATGTTCATCTTCATCTCTCCGGATTGTTTGCGCTGGCCGACGTGATTACTTTGACGCGCATCGAGCAGCCGCTGCTGCTGACCAACAAGCCGTTTCGGGTGAGCGCGGCCTCGGAGGCGAGTTTTGGCGAGCTGCGCGAGGGGCCTGTGGTGCTGGTGGGCGCTTTCGACAATCTCTGGACGATGCGGTTGACCCGGGATCTGCGTTTTGGCTTCGAGTCGGTGGACGGTACTGCCTCGATTGTGGACCGCAAGAGCAAGACGAAGACGACCTGGGCGACGGCGTGGGACCTTCCCTATGAACGGTTGACTCGCGACTACGCCATTGTGGCTCGGTTTCGCGA
>JAJZFR010000260.1 GCA_021805265.1 Acidobacteriota bacterium
TAGAGGGTGCGCAGGAGCAGGCCGCAGGCGGCCAGCAGTGTGAGCGACATGGCGATCTGCGCAACGACGAGAACCGCGCGCAAGCGATGCTGGGCGCGGCCCGCGCCGCTCTGCTGACTGCCCTGGCGCAGGGCGGGTTCAATGGAGGCCCGCGCCGCGCCGATAGCTGGCCAGAGCGAGGAGACAAGAGAGCTGACAATGGTGAGGCCGAGCAGAGCAGCGAGCACGGAGGGGCTGGGTGACATGCTCTGATGAATATCGAATTGCGTGACCAGCGCGTGCTGGAAGAGCCTGAGCGTGAGCAGGGCCAGAGCCAGCCCAGCGAGCGAGCCAAGCAGGCTGCGGACGAAGCCCTCGATAAGAAGCTGCCGCACGATCTGCCAGCGGCTGGCTCCGAGGGCACCGCGGACGGAGATCTCGCGCTGACGGGCAGAGGCGCGCGCCAGCATGAGGCCGGCGACATTGACGCAGGCGATGAGCCAGAGCACGATGGACGCGCCGAGAAGAGCGAGGAGGGATTTTTTGACGTTGTCCTTGACCAGCGTGTCTCCGTAGCGATGGAGAACGATGTCGCTGACCTGCTCGCGCTGGTACTCGACGGTGTACTGCTGGGCGATCCTGGCCTGGATGCCACTGAGTTCAGTCTGCGCGGCGGCGAGTCTGACGCCGGGGGCGAGACGCGCGATTGCCTGGTAGGAAGGTATGCCGTGGGCGGCGCGCACTCTTTCGGCATCGCTGATGACGCGGGGCCTCCACACCAGAGGGGTATTTCCGGCGTAAGGGAAGGTGAAGCCGCGCGGCATGACGCCGATGATGGTGCGGGATGTGCCGTCGAGCATCACGGTTTTGCCGAGGATGTGTGGATCGCTGCCGTAGGCGGCGCGCCATAAGGTGTCGCTCAGGATGATGGAGTTGACGTCGTCGACGCTGGCAGAAATTCTGTCGGTTCCGGGCTTGAAACCGCGGCCGAGCACGGGCTGCACACCGAGCGTGTTCCAGAGGTTGGCGCTGACCAGAGGGTCGCTGACCTGGGTTACGCCAGCATTGCTTTCGAGAAACGCGCGACCCCGATCAATATTGTAGCTATCATAAAAAGCGATCTGCCGAAGAGCACGGCTGTTTTCCGCCCACTGGCGCAGATCGAGGTAGGGAGCGCCCCATTCTATGGGGCCTTTGCTGCCAGATTCCTGAATCCTGATGATCTGCTGGGGATGGTCGTAGGGGAGTGGGCGCAGAAGGACGCGATCAACGACGGTGTACATGGCCACGGGCGCGCCGAGGCCGAGGGCGAGCATGCCGACGGCAGTTATGGTGAACCCCGGCGATTTGCGCACCTGGCGGAAAGCGTATTTGAGGTCGCGCACGATGCTCTCCAGCCATAGCCAGGCCCAGGTGTCGTGCGCCTGATCTCGGAGCAGGGCGGGGTTGCCGAAGCTGCGGAGGGCTGCGCTGCGGGCATCGTCGGGGTTCATGCCAGCGTTGAGGTTCTCTTCAATCTGACGCTCGAGGTGAAAGCGCAGCTCGTCGTCGAGGCGCTCGAGGGCGAGGCGGCGGCGGAAGAGCATCTTGATTCGTATGGTGAACTTTGCCAGCCAGCTCATGGAACCTCCTTCAGGCCTCGGCCACGATCAGATCGATTGCCGACGAAAGACGCGCCCAGTTGGCGGCTTCCTTCTGAAGCTGGCTGCGGCCGGCTGCGGTGAGCGAATAGAACCTGGCCTGGCGTCCTGTCTCGCTTTCCATCCACTTGGCTCGAACCCATCCCTGCTGTTCGAGGCGGTGCAGGGCCGGGTAAAGCGATCCCTGCTGCACCTGCAAAACCTCTCCTGAAACCTGTTGAATGCGCTTGGCAATGGCCCAACCGTGCCTGGCTTCGAGCGAGAGAGTCTTGAGGATGAGGAGATCGAGAGTTCCCTGAAGCAGATCGCTAGGTTTTCCCATACCATGATTATCTACACTTATCGTTGTAGATAGTCAAGGTATCGGGGCGTTCGTGACAACCAAGACGAACTCGGCGACGCCGACCCTGAACGCCGACCCAGGTGGTCACGCTCAGGATGGGTATCGGGCGATTCCGTGAAGAATATTTCCCATAGTGCCGCCTTCTCACATTCAGAAAAGTATGCACCATTGAATGCCGGGACTGAGTATCAGGCGTTTCCTCTGATCTGTGTGTTCCCGCGCCACCGTGATTTCGTGCTGGGAGTCCGTGCTGGGAGCTTCGCCGCTGAGCCGGCTTCCTTATGGAATAGAGCTGCCTTCGAGATGTGTTTCTCCTCGTTTTATTTCGGTTGCGCGGACAATGCCATTTAGGCCAATTCGATTTCCCGGAGAACCCGCTGCCTATTCACAAGCCAAACCTTGTACTGGGTGGGCCATTCGTCAAAATCCGCATTTTGCGTTGGACTGAGAGCAGCACGTGCGCTAAGCGCCCAGTTGGGATTTATGAGGGCCTCACGAGCGATCGCAATCAAGTCTGCCTTGCCTTCAGCAAGGATATGCTCAGCCTGCTCAGGCTTTGTGATCAGGCCAACTGCAGCCGTAGGCAGCCCGGCTTCATGCTTTACGCGATCTGCAAACGGTACCTGGAAGCCAAACGCACGTGGTGGCCGACCGTGCGGAGAAACGCCTGCGGATGAGCAGTCAACCAGATCGACGCCAAGCTCTTTGATCTGTTTTGCGAACTCAACCGTATCTTCTATCTCGACACCACCTGGTACATAGTCCACCGCAGACACGCGCACGAACATCGGCAGGTGAGCTGGCCACTCGTCACGGATAGTCTTTGCAACTTCTAACGGAAAGCGGAAGCGTCGTTGACGGTCGCCGCCGTACTCATCTTTGCGCTTGTTGGAGAGGGGAGACAGGAAGCTACTCAGCAGATAGCCATGCGCCGCGTGCATTTCCACGACTTCGAAGCCTGCCTCAAACGCACGTCTAGTCGCAGCACGGTAGCTCTCCGTGACTTGCAGCAACTCCTCTGGTGTAAGCTGGTGTGGATTGAGCCAACCATCGATGAACGGCTCTGCTCCTACTCCAACGATGTCCCAGGGCGTCTCACCTTTTGCAAACTGCTCATCGGTGAGTTTGCCGTCGCCTTCCCAGGGGCGCTGCATGCTACCTTTCCAACCTGAATGGCCCAACTGAATGGCTGGTACCGAACCGTTCGCCTTCAGGAAGCCGGCTACCTTCTTCAGCGGGGCGATGTGATCATCAGACCAGATGCCTACATCCCCATAGGTGATGCGGCCACGGTTCTCGACAGCTGCCGATTCGACCATGACAAGGCCAAAGCCCCCGAGCGCGAAGCGTCCAAGATGAACGAGGTGAAAATCGTCAGCGAAGCCCTCTTGAGCCGAGTACATGCACATGGGGGAGATCATGGTGCGGTTAGGTAATGTAACTCCACGAAGTGTCAGCGGTTCGAATAGCTTAGACATGAACTCTTTCTGGCTCGCGTCACCTTACGCGCCTACTTTGATAACAACCTTGCCGAAAGCTCCACGAGCCAGATGCTCATATGCCTCGCGAGCCTGATCGAAGGAGTACACCTTGTCGATCACAGGATGGATTTCATGCTGGTTGAGGAAGTCATTCATTCGTTCGAATGCGCGGGAAGGCGCGACGGCGATACCCCGAATTGCAGTCTGCCGGAAGATGACGCGCATGAGGTCGAGGTTCGCTCTCTGCCCCTGCAGGAAACCGATCTGCGAAATGTGACCGCCTACACGCGTCGCCTCGACCGACCGGTTCAGGCCATCGCCGCCGACGACATCGAGCAGTTGATCGACACCCTTGCCGTCCGTCAGCTCCAGAGCTGCCTTCTCCCAGTCAGGACGCTTGACGTAGTTGATCGCTTCCCAGACCCCGAGCGCCCTCATCCTGGCAAGATTCTCGTCCTTGCTGGAAGTAGCGATCACCCTCGCGCCGAAGGCCGTGGCGATCTGCGCGGCAAATACGGAGACGCCCCCCGTCCCCTGTACAAGGACAGTCTGACCTGACTGCAACTGACCGTAATCCATCATTGCGTACCACGCTGTGAGCGCAGCAATGGGAAGCGTCGCGGCCTCCTCATCGGTCATCGCAGCCGGCGCCTTGACTGCGCTCTCAGCGTATAAGGCCATGTACTCTGCGAGGCCGCCTGGCAGAGGAGCGCCGTAACAGAAGTCTGGTTCGTTCGGTGCCGGCAGGCCGTCAACCCAATGCGAATAGAGATGCGAGTTGACACGGTCGCCTTCTTTTAGATGCGTGACATTCTTGCCCACAGCAACGACAATGCCAACCGCATCCGACACCGGAATCAGCGGCTTGGGAATCATGTCCGGCTCATAGATACCGTCCACGATTGCCTTATCGCGGAAGTTGAGCGAGACGGCTGAGACCTTGATGAGGACCTCGTCGTCCTTGGGTGTCGGTGTCGGGAGTTCACCCAATCGCAGGTTATCCAGTCCAAAGTTGTCGAGCAGCCAAGCCTTCATAGGTCCAGCCTCCTTAAAGCAGTTTCACCGTTACCGTACCCGAGCCAAAATTGCGAGGTGCAGCTTTTCTTGAGGAAAAGCTGCGCGAATATCCACTACCGCTGGGCATATCTACTGTGAAATTGCCATAGTTCGAATATACTCGAACAATAGTAAGATGGACCTCGGGCCGGAAACGATTCTTTCCTCTTTTCGAGAAGGAGACGCGTGGGAGCATTCCAGAGCGAACCAAAGAAGGCCGATCTCCAACTCACTGCTGTGCTCTACGCGCTGAGCGATGACACGCGGCTACAAATCGTGAAGACT